>JAUVRU010000210.1 GCA_030597485.1 Anaerolineae bacterium | reverse complement strand
GTTGGGGTTGGCGGTGCTGGGCGTGGCCTTTGCCCTGGCCTACCCATGGCTGCGACCCCGTCTCCGGGGCCAGGTCTCCGCCGACCCAATAGACCCCATGCTGGAACGGCAGCGATTGCTGCTGACCCTGGCCCGCCTGGATCAGGCCTACCAGGCCGGTCAGTTGGACGAGGCCGTGTACCGCCACACCCGCGCCTGGCGCAAGGCAGAGCTGGCCGAGCTGTGGCCACAGGCGGAGGAGTAGTCAACGAACTGGCGAAGACCTGCGCCAGGTCAGACAGTGGAGCACCCATGATCGAGATTCGCGGCCTGATCAAAGCATTCGGCAGCCGCCCCATCCTCAAGGGCATCGACCTGGACGTGGCCGAAGGGGAGTTCCTGACACTGGTTGGTCCCAACGGTGCCGGCAAGACCACGTTGATGAACATCATCGCCACCCTCAGCCAGCCGACAGCCGGACAGGTGCGCGTGGCCGGCTACGACCTGCATGATGACGCCATTGAGGTGCGGCGCCACATCGGCCTGGTCTCGCACAAGACATTGCTGTACGATGATCTGAGCGCAGATCAGAATCTGCGCTTCTACGCCCGCCTGTACGACCTGCCCCGGCCACAGGCGCGCATCGAGACAATGCTGCGGCAGGTGGGCCTGTGGGGACACCAACGCGACCCGGTTCGCACTTTCTCGCGCGGCATGCAGCAGCGACTGGCCATCGCCCGGGCGCTGCTTCACGATCCGCCCGTCTTGCTGCTCGACGAGCCCGACACCGGCCTGGACCAACACGCGACCGCCAGGCTCAACCATCTGCTGGACCAGGCCACCACTGCCAGCCATACGGTGCTGATGACCACGCACAACCTGGAGCGGGGGCTGGCATGGGGCGACCGGGTGGCGATTCTGGCCGGTGGCCGCATCGCATACCAGGCCAGGCGACCAGACCTGGACATAGAGGCACTGCGGGCTCAATACGATCTACACGTGACTGGTGGTTAATCGTATGTCCTACCTGCGCAAGGTTCTCGCCATTGTGATCAAAGATGTCTCCGCTGAGCTGCGCACCCGGGAGATGGTCAGTTCCATGCTGGTCTTCTCCCTGCTGGTGATTCTGATCTTCAACTTCGCCTTTGATCTGCGTGCCGATAATCAGAGAACGCTGGCGCCGGGGGTGTTGTGGGTGGCCATCGCCTTCAGCGGGATGCTCGGCCTATCCCGCTCGTTCATCGTGGAAAAGGACCGCGGCTCCATAGAGGGACTGCTGCTGGCCCCGATGGACCGCAGCGCCATCTTTCTGGGCAAGATGCTGGGCAACGTGCTCTTTATGGTGGCGATCGAGATAATCATTCTGCCCGTCTTTGTGGTCCTGTTCAACCTGTCAGCCGGCGACCTGTTGCCGCTGGCCGGCATCATGGTGCTGGGGACCATCGGCTTTGCTGGTGTGGGCACCCTCTTCTCGGCTATGGTCGTCCACACCCGCGCCCGCGAGGTGTTGCTGCCCGTCCTGCTGTTTCCGGTGGTGATCCCGGTGATGCTGTCCGCCGTCAGGTTGACGGCCGCCGTCCTGGACGGGCTGCCCATGGCTGAGATGCAGAACTGGCTCAGCCTGCTGATCGCCTTTGATGCCATCTTTTTTGCGTTGTCGTTTATCCTGTTCGATTTTGTGATGGAGGAGTGAGGCAAGTATGACCTCAAGTGATCGCTGGACAGCTGTCCTCATCGCGGTTGCCGGTCTGCTGATGATAGCAGCCATCGGCCTGGTATTTGGGGTGGCACCCGACCCGGTCAACCTGGAGAGCCCGGTAGAACGCTTCTCTCAGCGCATCTTCTACTTCCACGTGCCCAGCTGGTGGGTTGGATTCCTGGCGTTCACGGTGGCGGCCGCCGCGGCCGCCCTGTATCTGATCACGGGGAAGGAACGGTGGGATGTGATCGAGCTCTCCTCTATCGAGATTGGCCTCACCTTCATCACCATCGGCCTGATTACCGGCTCCATTTGGGCCCGGTCAACCTGGAACACCTGGTGGACCTGGGAGCCACGGCTGACCACGGCTGCCATCGGCTGGCTGACGTACGCTGGCTACCTGATGCTGCGTGGTGCCATCGACCACCCGCAGCGCCGAGCCCGCTTTGGGGCTGTCTTCTGCCTCATTGCCTTTCTGTCGGTGCCCATCAACTTCATGGCCATCCGCTGGTGGCGCACCATCCATCCGGTCGTCATCGGCACCGGCTCGCCCGACGCCCAGGGCGGCTTCGCCACCGGTCCCACCATCCGACTCATTTTTCTCTTCTGTCTTCTCACCTTTACCCTGCTCTATTTCGCCCTATTGTCTCTTCGGGTGCGCACCGAATGGCTATCCCGACGAGTGCAGCAGGTCAAACAGCAGATGATGTTCCGATGAAAGAAGCCCGTGCCGTGAGCAGGCCTCAACAAGTTGAGGCCCACCAATCTGAGAAGGAGATGAGCACCGATGACCTACATGGTAGCCGCCTACGCTGTGATCTGGATTCTGACGTTCCTTTTCGTCGCCAGCATCTTCCTCCGCCAGCGCAGCTTGCGGAGTGATCTCGAGATCATAGAGCAACTGGTCAGGTCAACCGGTAACCGCAACAACCAGTCGATGGAATAGCGAGGCACCGGTTCATACCGCCTTGCCTATCAGTCGCACAGCCCTACTACCCTGGCGCGTCCACTTCCCCAAGCCAAAGGGGCATCAACCCCGGAGCCAAAGTCCAATCAGAAGCTGAAGGTTGAAGGCTGACCGCTGACTGCTATGAAACACCCGCTCAGTCAAATCCGGGCCAGGCGTGATTGGCCACGTCCGATGCTGTATCAGCATCGCCCACCACCTTGAAGTCGCGAGGGCCGGCGGGCAGCGAAAACTCGTCCCCAGCTGAATACATTGGAGGCGAGCCATATCCCGGCCGCCCATAGCTCTGACCCGGATTGACTACCACAATGGGGGGATAGTGAGCGGAACGATCACCGTATGCATCGGCGCGGGCGTTGCGCCCCAATGCCCAGATCAGCAGCAAGCTGGTGGGAATGCTGGCCAGCACACCGCAGGCCACGCCCACCACCACTGCCATGGCATCCACGCTCATACGATTGCCCACCACGATAGCCAGCGCCACCACAAAAACCACGCCCAGAATCAAGCCAGCCCGCTTCATCTACCGCTCCCCCCTGCCGCTCTTCCACTGGAACACATCGTAGGTCACGCTTCCAGTGACACTCACCTCAGTACATCAAACGTACGGTAGTTATGTCAACTACGATCCCGCCCCGTCTTTCCAATGCCACCACTGCAGCAACTCAGGATCGTGTTCATCGTTGGACGCGTAGTACACCGCACAGCGAAACACGTAGAGCGCACATCGATCCACCTGAGTCCCTTGCTGAATGCAAAGTCGCCGGTAAAGATCCTCCGGATCCGCGCCCTCCAGATCTGCGACCGACCGGCATCCCAGGTTCCACAGTTCTTCGGCGATCTTCTGGCCAACACCCGGTATCTCCTGCAATTCCGCCAGCCCCGCTTTCTTATTGCCTTCGCTCATAATGCACCGTCCCCCTCCTCCTTGACCGACGCATCGTAGTCGCATCGTAGGTCACGCTTGGACCCTCCCGGCCCGGGGCAGCGTGACACCCTTGCCAAGCGCAACGTTCGTGGCAAACCGTAGGCTGACACCCACGCCCCCTACCACCCACCTCAACCCCCCACCGGCTCAATGCACCGAGGATCGTCGTTCTTGGGCGAATTGACCATCCTGGACACGGCATAGGCTTCCATCTGGCCGGCCGGGTAGGGCGCCAACAACGACAGCAGCCGCTCGGTGGGTTGCGGTGCTGCCTCCAACCACACCGCCTGGTCAGCTGGGGACAGGATGGCCGGCATACGGTTGTGGATCGGCTGCACCAGCTGGTTGGCATCGGTGGTGATGATGGTGCAAGACGTGAGCTTCTCCCCGCCCGAGGTTTTCCACACGTCGTACAGGCCGGCCAACCCGAACGGCCTCCTGGACCTCAACCGGACGAACATCGGGACCTTGGTGCCATCAGTCTTCTGCCATTCATAGAAGCCATCGGCCACGATCAAACACCGCTGGCTCTTGAACGGCCCTTTGAAGCTGGGCTTCTCGTGCACGGTCTCTGACCGCGCATTGATCATTCTGGAACCGATTCCCGGATCCTTGGCCCAGGACGGTATCAGGCCCCACATCATCTTGTCCAGCACGTTCACCCCTTGGTCACGGACGACGACCGCCACCTCCTGGGTGGGGGCCACGTTGTAACTGGGGCGCAGCTGGGCCTGAACCCGTTCGATTTCAAATTCCCGCACGATGTCATCAAGAGAACTGAACAACACAAAACGTCCACACATTGGTGTCACCTCACCCTTGCTTCACCACTTGTACCCCGGACATTGCTTGCCGCAGCAAGGGCCGTTGGCGCCCGTTGGTTCCGCCACTCGCACCCCGGCCAATGCCGCCCGTGCCGGTTCCCACCAGCACCTCAGCCGGCCAGCGCCGGCCGGTGCGCCCACCCTGCCGCAACCGCTCCAGAATCTGCCGGATCTCCTCATCGCTCACATAGGCTGCCTGAAACCGCATCACCTCGCCCTTGATCACCAACAGGAAATCACCCCGCCCCATCAATTTCTCTGCCCCGGCCCCCTTCAGCCCGGTGGCTACCCGCCCATCCTCCGGGCTGGCCACGCTGCCCACCAGCCGCACCGGGAAGTTGCTCTTCACCAGGCTGCCGATGGCCTCCACCGTCGGTTTCTGGGTGCACCCGATCACGTGAATGCCCGCCTCGCGCCCCCGCTGCGTCAGCCGGGTGATGCAGCGCACCACCTCCGCCCCGCCAGCCGTCACCAGGTCCGCCATCTCGTCGATCACCAGCACCAGCCGGGGTTCCTGTACCGCATCCCGGTCGCGCTGTATCATCTCCTGCACCAATTCCTCCAGCGCGGCTCGGGCCTGGCTTACCTCGTGCACCACCGGCCGCAGCAGGTGAGGCAGCCCCTCCAGCACGCCATACCCCCGCCCCTTGGGGTCAATCACCACGATCTGCACCTCTCCCTGCCGGTTGTGCAGCGCCAAGC
>JAUVRU010000480.1 GCA_030597485.1 Anaerolineae bacterium | reverse complement strand
GGGGCCAGTGGGCTGTCGCTCACGAATCTGGTTCCCAGGACGAAGGCGTTCAGAACCAGAATCAACGTGAGCGCTGTCTTTACTACCCAGCTGACCGATATCACGGGCCTATCCATTGCCTTGATGCGATGCAGAACGAAGGCAGCCACCAACGCCAGCAGCGGAAGCATGGGAAAGAGGAGCCGGCTCTGCATGAGCAGCAGGGAGCGAGCCACGCCCCACAGCCAGACAATGTACAGCACCGCTCCGAACAGCCCCATCCAGGCCAGCGGACGCCGCGCACGGGGAGACAGGCCCGGCCACAGGGCAATGAGACCGGGCACCAGTGCCAGAATCAGTGGGCCCAGCGTTGCTGAATAGCCCTCTTTTCCCTCCACGCCGTACACGGTCATCTCCCAGGGAGCGATGAGCAAACGCCAAGGCTGCGCTGCCAGGCCGGTGCCGGAGCGATCCCACCAGGCAGCACGAATTGGATCCCATGCCACTCCACCCCACAGGTAAGGGTAAATGGGGTTGCCTGTCAGCAGCCAGTTGCGAACGTACCAGGGTGCTGCCACCAGCGCGATAATGAGCCCAAACCATGCCAGGCGGTGCAGCGTCGGCCGCCAGCCGTCGGTCCGTAGCCGCAGGAGTACCAGTGGCAAGCAGGCCAAGGGATACCATAATGCGGTGTATTTGGTTTCGATAATGATCCCACATATGATGGCCGCCATCAACAGCCAGCGATCATGGCGGTCGCTCAGCCAGATGGCCAATGCGGAAAAGAGGAGCAAGGTGTAGAACATGACTGCCACGTCCACGTAGGGCCAGGTCGACAGCAGCAAAAGGGTAGGCACGGCGGTCAGGATGGCAGCTACCGGCCAGGTCAGCTCGATGTCCCACAGACGTCGTCCCAGCGCGGCCGCCGCCAATATGGTGAGCGGCAGAAAAGTGAAGTGAACCAGCTGGGGGGCACTGTCGCCGCCCAAGGCGATGGTGAGAGTGAACAGCATCTGCATGAGGCCGGGGAAGCCAACGTAGGCGCTATCCACCGGCACGAACAGGGAATGATGAGTCAGGTACAACTGGGGCTGGCGCAAATGGTAGACGGCGGCATCAAAGGCATAGGGAGGAGCCAGCGCCCACACGAAAGTGAGTGCCAGGCAGAAAAGGACAAAAGCCGCCAGCAAGCGCTCAAAGCGAGTATCTAGGGTCGGCAGCTGGCAGCGCAACTCACGCCAGAGAATGGTGACCGGCTGGGGGCGGAGGGCTATCCAGACAAGAATGCTGGCACCCAACACTGCCAGCAGGAGGGGTCTCAGTATGCCGGCCAGGCCCAACCCCATGACCCCGTAACCGACGAGTGCTAGCCCCAGACCCACGCCAAAGACCACCCGCTCCGCCGGTCGCAGCTCCGGCCAGGGACCGAGCAGGCGCAGCCCCAGTCCGGCGGCCATGGCCAGCAGCCCGGCCCACAGCGCCAAATCTAGGGCCACCTGTGCCATGGCTATCACCTGGGGCAGATCAAAGGGTTTATGGACCGCGTAATAGGCCACAATCACGGCGAACAGCCACGCGATCAGGGCAGCCACCGTGATGCTCCATCGCAGTGTCGGGCGCGGACCAGGGCTGCTCTCAGTTGACGTCGATGTGTTCATCAGTCTTGATCGTCCGTTGCGCACCCAGCCAGCGATAGATGGTAGAGTACCACATACGTGCCTGGGAACGTCGCTTCTTTCACCAGCCCTGGATCGTGTCGGACCAGCCAATCGTGAACCGCCGGTTCCTGTTCGTCATGCCAGGTGAATGGGTCCGATCCAGCCAGTCTGTGTGTTGACTCGAACGGGCGCCGATAGACCAGCCACATCCGGTCATAGCCAGCAGATAGCTCGTCGAGTGGAGTTGTCTGCTGGTTGATGGTGGCCGGTTGCGGGTCCAAAATGCCCCGATAGTAGGTGCCGAAAGGGATGCCGGTTTGGAAGTCTCGCATCACCAGCGTGTCGCCCGCTTTCTCGCCTGCCTGGACGTAAGCGGCAGTCGCCCGCCAGTCCTCCTTCGCCAGCTCAGGATCGATCAGCAGGCGGAAGCTGGCAGCCGCGCTGATCAGGACTAGCCCCACCATTGTCCCACGAGCGAGCCGTGTGGGGGAGAGGCTTATGGTACTGGTGAGCAAGATGAGTGGAGGCAGACAGATGATGAAGAAACGATCGACGTAGAGCGGCAGCCGGAGCGAGATGAGCCAGATGAAAGCAAGCGGTATCACCAGCCAGGTAGCGAGGAAGAGCCATCGGCTGGGAGGTGAGGAGCAGGAAGTCGGGAGTAAGGTGGTGCGCGCCAGGACTGCTCCAACTGTCGCCAATGTCAGTATAAGTACAAAGGCTGCCCAGGTCCACGCCCAGCCCGGGTTGCTGAGAGCCAGGCTCAGGTTGGTCAGCGTGAGTGGCACATCAAGGAGCGTGGGGGGGCGAATCCAGCCAATTCCGAAGTTGCGTCCCTCACGGGTGGCAATGGCCATCGCCCAGGGGAGAAACGGCAGAAAGGCAGCGACCTGGGCCAACGCCCACCAGCGTAAGGCCCGATGGGCGCGCCGCAGGTTGATTATCAGATAGACGAATTGGGCCAGGCTGAAGACAAAGGCGAAGTAGTGAACCGCAAAGATCAACGTGGAGACAAGGGTGAACCACAGCCAGCGTGACCAACATGGTCTGACAATCAACTTCCAGAAAGCGTAACCGCCGGCAATCGCCAAGCAGAGCAGCAGGCTGTACATACGTGCCTCCTGCGCATGCCACAGAGCGAACGGGTTGACAGCCAACAACATTGCCGCTGCCCCCGCCCAGCGTCTGCTTCCGAGCGCCAGTCCCAGCTGCCATATCAGAGGCACCGCCAATGTTCCCGCCACCACCGAGGGAAATCGCAGCGCAAACTCGCTGGGGCCGAGGAGATCCAGACAGACTCGCATCAACAAGTAGTAGCCGGGCGGGTGTACCCCGT
>JAUVRU010000271.1 GCA_030597485.1 Anaerolineae bacterium | reverse complement strand
GACCGGGCGTGGTTGGGGCAGCCATCTGTCCCATTGCCTGGCCAGTTGACGTAAATGTGGCAGAAGATCACGAATCGCGTGTCTCCCTGCCTGGCTGAACAAGTCTAGGTCTCCCACCAGAGCCATCTCCATTTGTCTTGGAGATGGCTTTCGTATATCCTTACCGGACGTAACCATCCTAGCCTGCCGGTGTTCTATTTGGTAGAAACACTGGGGCGAACCGTCGAGAGAATGGTATGGCAGTCGACGAAAGGGCCCTTGTCGAACAAGCGAAGACCGATCCGGAAGCGTTTGGTATCCTTTACGAGCGCTACGTCAACAAGATATACAGCTACATGTACTACCGCGTGGGCAATCATCACGACGCGGAGGACTTGACAGCGCGCACGTTTCACCGGGCCATGGACCATATTGGCCGTTACACCCAGCGAGGGGTGCCTTTCTCGGCCTGGCTTTATCGAATCGCGCACAATCTGATGGCCAACTGGCACCGCGATCGGCAGCGACATCAGGTGGTCTCTCTGGAGGACACTGTGCTCAGCGTCCAGAGTAAGGATGAACCCCACCAGATCGCTGAGCGCGAGGAAGAGAGAGACCGGCTGCTGGCTGCCGTCCGATGTCTGCCGCCTGACCGCCAGCAGCTTCTGATCCTGAAATATGTCGAGGGATTGTCCAACGCGGAGATTGGTCGCACATTGGGCCGCAGCGAGGGGGCCATCAAGTCTCTGTATTACCGGACTCTGGTTTCGCTTCGAGAGACACTTGACACCAGCCAACATCCATAGGCCCAACACCAGCACCAAACGATTCGGGCACGGGACAATGCCTGGCTCTGGAGAGAATTGACGTATGCGACGAAGAAAGATAGCCAACGTATTGGCCGCTCACGCCGATCGCCGTGGCGGGGATCAGGACGATCTCCTTCCCTCGCCGGCTGATCAGGCTGAGGTGACATCGCTACTGCGGCTCGCCCAGCGGCTGAAGGAGACCCTGGCCCCGGTAGCCCCGTCGCCAGCCTTCCGGCAGCAGCTCAAGGGGAGCCTGATATCGGCAGCTGTCGAGCGGGCGGAAGAAAGAGTACGAGACACCCATATCCCCTTCCTGCGCCGGCGGTGGGTTCTTATCGGTGCCGCGGCCGGGTCCGCGCTCTCGGTGGCCGGCATCGTGGCTGCTATCCTCCTGCGCCACCGGTCTGTTGTCCGCCTCTGATCTGCCGCTATGGCTGTAGGTCAGGCTTCCCCGTGACGAAGTTCAACCGATGAAAGAAGCGGTGCCTTTTTTGGCCGCCCGATACCCCTCATCGCCACCATGGGGGCGGTGTTGATTCTGGATCCCACACTCTGGCCAGGATCCAAGGGGCGAAGCCCCATCGGGACTATCGTACTATTGCAGCCAGACCTCAAAGACGCTACACTGGTCGTGGGTAAGAACCCGCGCCCAGCACACTCGCGAAACCAGGCTTGGGGCTTGTCACCAGTGCACCAGGATGGCTAGCGACGGGATTTGGAGGGAACCACGATGACAGAGTCACAGGAGAACCATCTGCAAGACCCGCAGGAGAACCATTTGCAGGATCCGCCCGAGAACCACTCGCAGGACCCACCGGAGAACCATTTGCAGGATCCGCCCGAGAACCACTTGGAGGACCCGCCGGAGAACCATGTGCAAGGCCCGCCGGAGAACCATTTGCAGGACTCGCCGGAGAAACGGCCGAGATTCACGGTCCAACCCGCCCTCCTAATTGCGGCGGCAATAGCCGTGCTGCTGGTCCTGGCACTGCTGTTTCTGGTCTTGAGCGGCAGTCTGGCCGGACCGCGAGCAACTGCCCGCACGCTAGCCGACGTCAATCTGCGCGAGGGGCCCGGCATTGGTTACCGGACGGTGGGGGCCTTGCCGCAGGGCACCAAGGTGAAGGTCGTGGGGCGGAACGAGGATGGATCGTGGTTGCTGGTCGAGACCAAAGACGGTGGTCAGGTCTGGATGACGGGCATTGCCGACTACGTGGAAATCGACCGGCCTGCCCTGGATAGGCTGCCGGTGGTCAAGTCATCGGGTTTTGCCTACGATGCCAGCAATCCAGCCGTTGGACGGGTGCTGAACGAGATTCCCCTGGTCGTGTACCACGCCGGCCATTTCACCTGCGCCTCGCACGCTGGACTTAACAGCCTGTTGCCCGAGGTGGCAGAGGGAAACGTCATCGGACCCCACGCCGGCGATTTTGCCTATGCGGACAAGGAGGGCAACGTGCTGTTCAGATACACCGGCGGCACGTTTGTCCTGATCCGTGATAATCCCATCGCCCGCTTCGAAGGTGACCTGGAATCGCTGCCATTGGACAAGGCGCTGCAGATGTTTGCCAATGGCGAGGTGGTGTGGACCGGTGAACCCGGCCGTTGGCCAGGCCGCGGTGTGCCCGGATGTGATCCGGCAGCGAAACCCGAATAGGGCATTGCGCAGTCACGCTTCCCAGCGTGACATCCGCAGTGAGCGGACGCCGGCAGGCCGGGCAGTGGCTAGCCTCCCTGAGGGAGGCTGCCCGCCGTCCACCCAACATCGGGGGCCTACACGGCCGCGCCCCATCAATCGGGCCACAGCGTGGACAGGACCGTCCGCCGGCTGTTGCGCCGCAGCCCGATTCTCATCGCCGTGTGGGCGTCTGGACGAATCGGGCTCGACCAAGGTGGGAGCCAGGCCCTTCCGCCGACACAGCTCACGCTGCCCGGTCGGCGTCCCAACTCCGCAGTACGCCGGTCAACGTGCCCACCCCCACCCCGGTGTTGCCCCGCACGTAATACGGCTTCTTGGTGTAGGTGATGTCGGCTTCCCACCAATTGGTGCCGGCAATGTCCAGGTGGGCCCAGGCATGGTCACCCACGAACCTGGACAGGAAGCAGGCGGCGGTGACCGCACTTCCCGGCCGGCCGCCAGTATTCCGCAAGTCAGCAAAGGGCGACCTGATCTGGGCATTGTAGACCGGATCCAGCGGCATGCGCCACATCGGCTCGCCAGCGGCATCACCGGCATCGCGCACCGCCTCCCACAGCCCATCGTCGTTGGCGAAAACACCCGTCATCCGATATCCCAGAGCCATCACCATGCCGCCGGTCAGCGTGGCCACATCCACCACGGCGGCCGGATCGTATCGATGGGCATACGCCAGGGCGTCGGCCAGAATCAGGCGTCCCTCGGCATCGGTGTTGATGATCTCGATGGACACGCCGTTCATCGCCGTGACCACATCACCGGGGTGGCTGGCGTCACTGCCCGGCATGTTCTCCGTGGCCGGCACAATGGCCACCACTCGCCGGGGTAGTCCCATAGCACCCACGGTCTGCATGGTGGCCAGCACTGCCGCTGCCCCCGCCATGTCCGACCGCATCTCCTCCATTCCACTGGCCGGCTTGATGGAAATGCCCCCCGAGTCGAAGGTGATGCCCTTTCCCACCAGAACCACAGGAGGCACCGTGTCATCACTGGCGGGGTTATGTTCCAGCACGATGAACCTGGGCGGCTGACTGGCCCCTCGGGCAACGCTGAGCAAGGCCTCCATTTTCAATTCAGCCATCTGTTCCCGGCCCAACACCTGACATCCCATACGGTGATCGTCCGCGATGCGCTGGGCCACTTCGGCCAGAGCTGTTGGCGTGAGTAGGTTGGCCGGCTGGTTGGCCAGGTCGCGAGCCAGGCAGGTCCCCTCGGCAATCGCCTGGCCCACGCGCGCGCCCCGCTCGATCTCCGGCAACTTGGCTGCATCGAACTCGACCAACGTCAGCGTATCCACCTCTCGATCGAAATCCTCGCGGGGCAACGTGCCCGGCGCCTGGTAACGATAAAGCCCCAGGATGGTGCCCTCCACCACCGCCCCAGCTGCGTCTGCCAGCGCCAGGCCCCCCACACCGCCGCCGTGCACAACCGACGCCACCGAGCGCGCCCCCGCCCGACGCGCCTCCCGGGCGGCGGCCGCCGCTGCCTGCCGCGCCCCATCCAGGCTGAACTCGGCCGGCGAGCCCAGGCCCACGACGATGACCCGAGGTGCCGGAATCGCCCCCCGTGGGTGAAAAACCACCGTCTCGTTCAGCTTGCCCCGAGCATCACCGCTGGCCACCAGGTCGCGGATCGCGCCATCGAGGGACCTGTCCAGCGCGCCGGTAGCGCCCCCCGGTTCGGTCACCCCCTCAAACAGATTGACCACGACGGCATCAGCGTCCCCCGCCTCTATGCCGCCAGACTGCACCAACACATTCATATCCACTTAGTCTCCCTTTCGACTCCGACTGTATTCTCAGTATATCACAGCCCGCAGCCGCCGACCAAACTCCACGCCCTCCGCTCCTCCGCCCCCCCTGCTCCCCTGCTCCCCTGCCCCCTTG
>JAUVRU010000441.1 GCA_030597485.1 Anaerolineae bacterium | reverse complement strand
GCCATATACGGCCAGGCGCGACAAGCAGCAAGCACAGAGGATGTGGGGTGCTGGTGAAGTCACCATAACCGTATACTGTAACTAGACGAGTTCGTGAGCATGAGACGAGAATCCCCAAAGCATAGTCGTGGCACTCTGTTGTCGGCGGTCACCGCAATCGGTGCGGTGGTCCTGATCGTGGGCGGCATCGGTATTGTTGCACCCCTTCTGCTCACTCCGATTCCTGCCCCCTTGGCAACCCTGGATCGTGCTTCCGTACAGTCGTTAGCCGAAGTCCCTCCGGTCCTGGTGACGCGAACGGCGGTGGCCGCGCTTACACCTACACGCACGCCCATTCCCTCCTCCACGCCCAGTCCCACTGCCTCCCCATCCGCTACTCTCGTCCCCACCCCCACCTCTACTGCTACCTCTGCCCCCACCCCAACGCCGAAGCCTACGCGTGCCCCTTGCAGTAACAGCACCAACTACGATCTCAGCGTTCTCACTGAACAGGCAACTCTGTCCCCGCCCCTCGGCAGGCAAGTTACCAGTGAGGATGAGACTCTGCAAGCAACGTGGAGAATTCAGAACACGGGCATGTGTCCCTGGTCGGGAGTCCGCTTCGCGTTCGATTCCGTGGGCCAGATGTCGGGCCCATCAGCCTTGCCCCGTCTGAAACAACAGGTTGGTGGGGCCGGAATCACCGTTGTCCCAGGCGAGCAAATTGAGGTTCTGCTGCCGATTGCCGCCAGCGACGTGCTGGGACGAGCCCTGGACTGGAACTGGACGGTATTGGTTGAGACTACTTATGGTGTTTGGCTCGACCGTGCCGGCACCCTTGCACTCGTTTCTGATCGGCTCTGGGTGACGCTTCCCGTTCCAACACCTCGCCCTGTGCTGTCGCCCACGCCGTATCGGATTTCCCTGTCACCGCCGGCCCCTCCAAGACTGCTGGAGCCCAAGCCACCTTCCGACGTAGAGACCTTTGTCGGTGCGGTGACTTTTACTGGCTGGGACGCCCAGGTGACGTTCAGGTGGGAACAAGACGGTCGGCCCCTGGTGACTGATGAGTATTACGTGGGGGCCATCACGCATTCCTGGGGGATTGAGTATCGCTGGGCCGGTAAACAAACTGAATATCGACCCCCGCTGACCCAAGAAGGCTCGCTGGGCTGGCTGAGTGACTTCGCTGACGATTTCGGTCGGCTGCGATGGCGAGTGTTGGTCGTACGCACAGACACGCCGAAGGAGACTGGAGAGCTGGGCACGGATGATGAGATCGTATCACAGAGCCCTGAGGCGACCTTCCGGTGGATTCAACCTCGGCCATCCGCTGGTCAAGATGGCGGGGGACCCGGCGGCGGGATCGGGGGACCCGACGGCGGCATCGACTGAAGTCAGTTCTCTTGAGTGGAGTTGGCCTTCGACCAATACGGCTGGAGTAGTGGGCAGAGGGCCGAAAACCACCGAGCATTCCTGCTCGACTATGAGTCCACAGAGGAAGCCTGTCGTATCGACACGTCCGTGAAGAGATAGGTGAAGGAGGTCGGCTCCCTGTGCCCCCAGCTGCTTCAGGTCGAGCCCGGCTGGTTCAACTGAAATGCACATCGTGGAGTTGGCAAATGACGGCGGAGTCCTCTATCGCTGCCCGTATCGCTGAACTGGAGGAGCGGCTGGCTGACTTGAAGGCCCGCCTGCCAGCCCACACCATCCCGCCCGGCATGATTGCCGAGATGGACGAGCTGGAAGACGCACTGCTGGAAGCCCAAGGGCAATTGGAGGAAGAGAGAACCTCTCCGCCACCGGCGGAACCGCCCGAAGGCACATCTGTGGATTGACGATCACTCACCACACATCAGTTGGTGCCAGGCCCCCTGGTTCGACAGTTGAGCCAGGGGATTGTTTGTTGGCCCGGGTGTATCCCCCATTCTCGGAGCCATGTACGCGGGGGGTTTGTCATCCCTCGTCTGGCCGCTGGATTGCCCTGTCCTCCTGGCGGCCGAGACAGGACAGAGAGACCCGGCGAACATAATCACCAAGGTGGTGAGACACACCGGGTTCGAATTGACAGATTAGAACATTTGTGCTATCATGGGTTATGAAGATCCCTGGCGTTTGCGCTCATTTTCAAGGTGCCCCCCTCGCACCCGAGATGTGGACCGCACTACGAGATGTGGCATCCCAAGACGATGCCCTCCACAAGATGTAGTGGTTGTGTTGCAAAAAACGCCGGAATCCTGTACTATATAGTAGACAATAAGCGTTTCGCCTGTGATTCAAGCGGGCGGTTGGCTTCACCAGCGCTGTTACGGCCCCCTGATCGCGACCGCGGCGCTGAGAGACTCCCTACCTGGCCCCCGGGTGGGGCCAGACAGTAGCAGACGTGATCGCTGCCAGCTGCTTGCGAAGGAAGGATAACCATGGCGACCAAACCGACAGCCTACACGGCCAACGATATCGCCCAACTCGAGGGCCTGGAGGCGGTGCGCCGCCTGCCAGGCATGTACATAGGGGACAGCGCCGCTTACGGCCTGCACCACATCCTGCTGGAGGTGGTGGACAATGCCGTGGACGAAGCTATGGCCGGCATCTGCGATCGCATCGTGGTCACCCTGCACAAGGACGGTTCCGTGACTGTTGAGGACAATGGCCGGGGCATTCCGGTGGAGATAATGCCGGACAAGAACCAGTCTGCCCTGACCCTGGCATTGACCGAGCTGCACACGGGGGGCAAGTTTGAGGGCAGCCGGGGCGGGTACCTGTCGGGATCGGGCGGTCTGCACGGGATCGGCGTCAAGGCCACCAACGGTTACTCCGAATGGTTGGAGGTACGTGTCAAGCGGGATGGGGTGATTTACCGCCAGCGATTCGAGAACGGGGGTAACGCGGTGACCGAGGTGGAGGCGCTGCATCCCCGCACCAAGAAGGTGATCGGTGCCGTCGGGCAACGCGGCACCGCCACCGCCATCAGGCAGGCAGCCAACCGGAAGATCGGCACCGGCACAGCGGTCAGTTTCCGGCCCCATCGCGAGTGGTTCTCCCCAGCGATGGATTGGCCACAGCCGCGAAAGAGCGTGCCTTGGGACGCCCCCCGGCTGGCCACTCGCTTCCAGCAGATGGCCGCCCTCAATCCCAAGCTGACGATTGAGTTCATCGACGAACGCGGCCAGAAACCAGCAATCCGTGAATTCCACTACACCCAAGGTCTGGCCGGCTACATCGCCTTCTTGACCGATGGCCAGGCACGGCT
>JAUVRU010000246.1 GCA_030597485.1 Anaerolineae bacterium | reverse complement strand
GGTGGTGAAGACAACGGGGGGATGGTGGGTGGCGTACAGGGCGATCGTGAAGCAGGCGTTGATTGTCGATGGTCCGGGGCGTTCGACGCCTCACCTGGAGTCACTGGAGTACGTCAAGGTGCCCCGTCCGCTGTTTCCCTTTGATGACATACCGGAGTGGCACGCTTGAGCAGGGGCCAGGCCTGATTGGTGGAATATGGCGGTCAGTTCTGTCATTGAGGAAGGAAGAGAACCTGGGGAGAGTATGGAGATTGGGCAGGGATCGCCCGGCTTCCGCCTGGGCATAGACATCGGGGGGACCTTCACCGATTTGGTGACGGTGGGCGAGACCGGCAAGGTGGCGGTTGCCAAGGTGCTATCCACGCCGGGGAACCCCGCGCTGGCTGTGGAGCGAGGAACATCTCTTCTGGCCCAGCAGCTGGACCTGTCAGTGGCCGGGTTTCTTGGCCGCTGTTCGCTGGTGGTTCACGGCACCACGGTGGCCACCAACGCGCTGCTGGAGCGACGGGGGGCACGGACGGCCCTGCTAACCACATCCGGCTTCCGCGACTTGTTGGAGATGCGTGAGGGCGCCAAGGCAACGGGCCGGTACGATCTGCGCTTGCCGCCGCCGGAACCACTGGTGCCGCGCAGGCTGCGTCTGCCGGTGGCGGAACGGGTACGGTACTCAGGCGCGGTCGAGTCGCCATTGGATGCGGCCAGCCTGGCAGAGGCTCTTGATCGGCTGGCAGAAAACAACGTCGAGGCGGTTGCTGTCTGTTTCTTGCATAGCACCGCCAACCCTGATCACGAGCGGTTGGCCGGTCAGGCGCTGACCGAACACCTCCCCGGCCTTTTTGTCTGTCTGTCGCACGAAGTATTGCCCCATGTAGGCGAATACGACCGCTTGTCCACCACTGTCGTGAACGCTTATGTGGGGCCTGTTCTGAGTGAGTATCTCAAGGGGCTTTCGCAGAGTCTGGGGCGTTCGGGCTATCAGGGCGCCGTCCTGGTGATGCAATCCCACGGCGGCGTGCTGCCGGTGGCAGCGTCCAGTGAACTGGCGGCCGGTGCGGTGCTGTCGGGCCCGGCGGCCGGTGTCTACAGTGCTGCCTTCTATGGCCAGCTCTTGGACCTGCGGGACCTGATCAGCCTGGACATGGGAGGCACCAGCACCGACATCGCGCTCATCGAAAACGGGGTGCCGGCAGTGGTCTCCCAGCGTGAGGTGGATGGTGCCCGCATCGCCCTGCCCAGCCTGGCAGTACACACGCTGGGGGCGGGGGGTGGGAGCATAGCAGCTGTAGGGCCGGACGGACTGCTCCGCGTGGGGCCTGACAGCGCTGGCGCCCAGCCGGGCCCGGCCTGCTATGGCCGGGGTGGCACACAGCCCACGGTGACCGATGCCAACCTGCTGTTGGGTTATCTGGACCCGAGTCACTTCCTGGGGGGCGAGATACCGCTGGACCGGGCGGCTGGCGAGGCGGCGATGAGTGAGCATCTCGTTCGCCCTCTGGGCGGGGAGACTGTCACCGCTGCTCTGGGAGTGTACGACCTGGTCAGCGTGCAGATGGCCGAGGGGATTCGGACGGTCACGGTGCGCGAGGGTCGGGACCCCCGTCGTTTCACGCTGCTGGCTGGCGGCGGCGCCGCTGGCCTGCACGCTGTGACTCTGGCCCGCGAGCTGGATATCCCCCGCGTGGTCGTCCCCCGCCTGGCGCCAGTCCTATCGGCGCTGGGGCTGCTGGCAGCCGACATACGCTATGAGCTGGTGCAGCCCTGTGTGGGCGAGTTAGGGGCACTGCTGGTCGCTGAACCCCAGCGCCTGATTCACTGGCTGGCGGAAGAGGGCCGGCATTGCCTGGCCACGGCCGGCGTCCCGGAACCTTCCAGGATTCTCAAGTTCAGCGTGGATCTGCTCTACGCCAATCAGGTGCATGCTTTGAATGTGCCGCTGGAGGCCGCGGACGTCACGCCTGAAAACTGGCCGGACCGGCTCCGCTCGCGATTTGAGGCGGCCTACGGTGCTCGGTACGGTTATCACCAGCCCGACCAACCGGTGAAAGCACGGGCGGTACGGTTGAGCGCCGTGGGCCAGCTGCCCCGGCCACGGCTGGCGCGTGGGGGCGCGAATCTGTCGCGGCCGGCTGAGCCGGTCGGTGAACGGACCATCTACCTGGGGCACTGGAGGGAGGTGGCGGTGTACCGACTGGAACAGCTGTCACCGGACGAAACGCTGACTGGCCCGGCTGTGGTGGACGGCGACTACACGACCGTTCTGCTGCCCCCGGGTTGTGACGCCCGGGTAGATTCCTGGGGAGGGTTGGTCATCGATGTGTGATGAAAGCCTATCTCGGCCGGACTCGGCCACGGTGGCGGTGATCCGGTTTCGCCTGGAAGCCATTGCCCGGCAGGTGGGGGTGGCCATGCAGCAGACCGCCATCTCCCAGTTGCTCAATCAGGCCTATGACTTCTCGACGGCCATATTCGACGCGAGTGGGCGTTTGGTGGCTCAGGCGGAGCACATTCCGATCCACATCGGTGCCATGCCGATGGCGGTGCGGGCCATGCTGGCCCGATTCGAGGGCGACATCAGTGAGGGCGATGTGCTGGTCAGCAACGATCCCTATCACGGGGGAAGTCATCTGCCGGACGTGACGGTAGTACGTCCCCGTTTTCGAGATGGTTCGCCGGTCTTCTTCGTGGCCGTTCGGGCCCATCACAATGACATTGGGGGCGCAGCCCATGGGGGTTATAATGCGGATGCCCGCGAGATCCTTCAGGAAGGGCTGCGCATCCCACCGTTGAAATTGGCCGAAGGGGGACGGCTGCGCGATGATGTGCTGGACCTGCTGGCGCTCAACGTGCGACACGCTGATGACTTCCGGGGCGATCTGCTGGCCCAGATGGGCGCCGCAGCCATGGGCTGTGAGCGGCTGGCGGACCTGTTGGCGCGCCACGGCGTGAGCACGGTGGTGGGAGCACTGGACGCTCTTCTCGACGGTGCGGAACAGGCCATGAGGGCAGAGATCTCCGGCTGGTCGGAAGGCGCGTTCGAAGGGGAGAGTCTGTTGGACGACGACGGGCGTGGTCGGCGCAGGATTCCGATCCGCGCCCGGGTGGAGCTGGCTGGTGGCGAGGCAGTGGTGGACCTGAGTGACTCGGCCGAGCAGCTGGACAGCTTCCTCAACAGCTCTTGGGCCAACACCTGCTCGGCGGTCTATGTGGCCTTTATGTACATGACTGCCGGACAGGTGCCGGTGAACGACGGCATGTTTCGTCCTGTTCAGGTGATGGCACCGGAGGGCTCCATCGTCAACCCACGACCACCAGCGCCAGTAGGTGCCTGCACCACTCACGTTGGCTCGGAGATCGTGGAGGCGGTGATGCTGGCCCTGGCCAAAGCGGCACCGGAGCGGGCCGTCGCCGGCTTCGCCCGCCGCTTCCGCTACAGCATAAGCGGCATCGATGGGCGTACCGGCCGGCGATACGTGTGGCACCTGTTCTACGGTCGGGGTGGCGCCGGTGCGTCCGCTGAGGCCGATGGTCGATCCAATCTGGGGGTGATTATCAATCCCGGTGGGGTGCGTTGTCCCAGCATCGAGCTGACAGAGCGACAGTTCCCCTTCTTCATCCAGCGCTATGAGTTTCGGCCCGATTCCGGCGGGGCCGGGCCACATCGCGGTGGGCTGGGATCCATCTTTGAGATGCGCCTAGAGGGCGACCAGCCAGCGACAGTCAACACCTCTGGCGATGGTGTGGAGGTGCCGCCGCCGGGGCTGTTTGCCGGCCAGCCGGGTCAACCCCATGACTTCCGCCTGATCTCCGGTGGCGAGCAGAGTCCTGTCCCCAGCAAGGCGGCCGGCATCCCGTTCCAGCCCGGGGATGTGTTGCGCAACCGGTCGGCCGGGGGCGGGGGCTATGGGGATCCGCGACGACGAGACCGCTCCCTGGTCGTCAGCGATTTGCGGGGTGGTCTCATCACGCCGGCCGCGGCGCGAAGGGATTACGGTCTGGCGGATGCTGCCAACGATGGGGAGAACCGGCCGAGAGCGCGCCCAGTCCATCCGGAGTAGGCGAAGTGAACCAGTCATCATTTGAGGAGGAGGTTCTCATGATCAGTCTGTCAAGGAATGCGTGGCTCCTTGTGAGACCCCTTCCCGTATCTGGATTCCGTCTTCCAGGATCTTGTGGATCGGGCATTGGCGCGATATCAGATGCAGCTTCTCGTGTTCCTCGGGCGTGAGGTTGCCAGAGAAGGTGACTTCCACCTCGATCTGTTCCTGATATCGACTGATGTTCTCGCAGTCGTCACAATCGTCCTGGAAAACCCGATCATACGTCAGCTGCAGCGCCACCTCTTGCAGATCAATGCCGTGATTCTGGGCGAAGGAGTGCAGCAGGATTGCCGTGCATGATCCCAAACTGGCCAGCATCATCCCGTAGGGTGTCAGATTTTGAATGTGGGCCACAGGGTGGAAGTCCTCTGCGTCGTGCTCGTGCAAGGTCCAGAACGCTATCTCAAAGTCATTGTTCTGACGAACCAAAACTGTCTCAGCCATAATTCACCATCCCATACCATCCAGTCTCCACTGTTTCCAACCGTCCTGCCCGTAACCATGTTCCCTCACCGGGCGCGATGCCACGGCAGGGGATTCTCGCCTCTGGTCAGGTCATGACGCGGAGCGCATCCAGCAGCGC
>JAUVRU010000260.1 GCA_030597485.1 Anaerolineae bacterium | reverse complement strand
GCCAAGCACTGGAATGTCCTTCGCGAGCGGAATGGCAACCGGCGGCAGAGTCTCCATGCCCTTTGGACGGTACACGCCGGACGCGCCAAAGGCCGTCTTCAACAGAAACGTCGTCGTTCCCAATGCCAGCAGGTTGATGGCGATCCCGGCCACGATCTCGTCCGCCTGGTAACGAAGGACTGCAACACCGTACACCAGACTGAGCACCGCGCCGGCCACCAGACCACCCAGCAGTCCCAGAACGGTGCTGCCAAGCCGGTCCACGGTGAAGATGGCGAAGAAGGCACCCATGAGCATGAATCCTTCCAACCCGATGTTGAATATGCCCGCCTGCATGCAAAGGACGCCACCCATCGCAGCCAAGACAAGGGGTGTCGCGATTCTAAGGGTAGCGGCCAACAGACCAGGATCGAATAGATCCAACATTTAGACTTCTCCTTCCTTTTGAGCAGTCTCCATCTCATCTTCCACCTCGGCCACGTATTCCGCCTCTTCCTCGGCTGATTTGCGTTGACGCCGGATGTCAAAGGCAAACTGGGCACTGACTGCCAGCACGATGATCGCCTGGATAATCTCCACCATCGCCCGAGGGACATCGGTGATGCGCTCCATATTCATAGCGCCATTGCGCAGCGCGCCGAAGAAAAGGCCAGCCACGACCACGCCTATTGGATGGTTGCGAGCCAGCAGGGCCACCACAATCCCGTCAAAACCCAGTCCGACTGAGAAACGTCCCGGGAAACGACGGTGCACCCCAAGTATCTCGATAACACCGGTCAACCCGGCGATGGCGCCACTGATCCCCATGCTCAGCAAGATGACCTTCCTCACGCTGATTCCACCGTATCTGGCAAACCATGGGTTGGTGCCAGCAATCTTGAACTCATAACCGATGGTGGTACGGAACAGCAGGTAGGACAACAGGATCGCCAGCCCAATCGCGATGTACAGCCCGACATTTGCCTGGGACGCCTTCATAATGCGTCCCAGCCAGAAATGCTCCAGGAGGTTGTCGGTTGAATACGTTGTGCCGGTGGCTCCCGTGCCCCGCATCGGTCCCAGCACCAGGAAATCGGTGAACGAGATGGCCACGAAGTTCAACAGGATCGTTGTCACCACCTCGTTGGCTCCCCACTGGACGCGCAAGAAAGCCGCCAGCAGGGCCCAGAGGGCGCCAGCAGCCATGCCAGCCAGCACTGCAGTCAATAGAGAAACCGGATGAGGCAAGAATGTTAACGTCAACCCGACAGCGGTGGCGGCCACCGCCCCCAGGTACAGCTGTCCATCGACACCGATGTTCCACACCCCGGCCCGAAACGCGACTGCTACTGCCAGGCCGGCCAAGATCAATGGTGTTGCCCATCGCAACGTGCCGCCAATGTCGGTGGTGATGCCTCTTGCCAGGCCCCGGTATACGGCAAGGGCTTCATAGCCGGTGATAATCAAGATGACGGTCGCAACAAGCATGGCAAGCACGATGAGCAGGACCTGCCGAAGCAAGGTGGGCAAGGCACCCACTACGGTGTCCCCGATACCTTTGAGGATCTTCACAACCATCACCTCCTGCATAGGGCTCAGTATGTTCACTCATGCCACCGAGGTGGCTATGAAGCCACAATTTCGCTGGGTTCCATCCGCTTGGTACCCAACATGTACAGACCGAGTTCCTCTTCCGAAACTGACCCACCCACGAAATCGCCTACGATCTCACCCTCGTACATGACCAGAATGCGATCCGACAGTGACATAATTTCGTCCAATTCGGCCGAGACCAACAGCACCCCGTGTCCCCGGTCACGCAACTGGATGATCTGTTGGTGAATATACTCGATGGCTCCGACGTCCACGCCCCGTGTCGGTTGGGCAGCGATGAGCAAGTCGGGATCACCTCCCATCTCTCGGGCTAACACCAACTTCTGCATGTTGCCGCCGGAAAGGGAGCTGGCTGGCAGTTTAGAGGTAGGGGTTATGATGTTGAAACGCTCTACCAGTGAGTCCGAGTATTCTTCGATCTTGTTCAGATTGAGAAAGATCGAACGAGCCAGGGGCGGTTGATAGTAAGTATTGAGAACCAGATTCTCCTCAATGGTGCAATCCAGGTTCACCCCAAGCCGCAAACGGTCCTCTGGAATGTGGGATATCCCCAGCTCGCGTCGCTTCCGAGGCGACGCCTGTGTCACGTCCGTCCCCCGGTAGTGAACGGAACCATCCGTAGCCCGCCTCAGCCCGTTAAGCACCTCGACCAATTCGGTCTGGCCATTGCCCTCGACGCCGGCGACACCCACTATCTGGCCCAGACGCACACAGAAGCTCACACTCTTCAATGCTGGCAATCCCCGGTCATCAACAGTGTGCAGGTTGGCCACTCTGAGGATTTCCTCTCCGACCTTTACAGGTGATTTCTCAACCCGGAACACAACGTCCCTTCCCACCATCAATCGGGCCAGTTCTTGTTCGTCCGTGTCCCTGGTTTCCACCAGGCCGGTAACCTCGCCGTTACGCATCACAGTGACCCGGTCGGAGATCGCCAACACTTCCTTGAGCTTGTGCGTGATGAAGATGATGGCGCGTTCTTGTTCCGCCAATCCGCGGAGAATACGGAACAGCTCGGTCGTTTCCTGTGGCGTCAACACTGCCGTCGGCTCGTCAAGAATGAGAATGTCGGCGCCACGATAAAGCGCTTTCAGGATCTCCACTCGCTGCATTTCACCGACCGACAGCTCATAGACCTTCGCCTGGGGATTGACAGCGAGCGAGTACTGCTCGCTGATCTCCATGATCGCTTCGTTTGCCTGTCGGGCGTCTATCAAGGCAAAGCGCGTTGGTGTCTTCCCCAGAACCACGTTCTCCATCACGGTCAGCGACGGGACGAGCATGAAATGTTGATGAACCATCCCCACGCCCAGTTCTATTGCCTGGTGAGGATCGTGGATGGTTACCTCCTGGCCACGAACCTTGATTTGCCCCGAGTCCGGGCGGTACAGGCCGTAGAGCACGTTCATCAGAGTGGTCTTGCCGGCCCCATTCTCCCCAACCAAGGCATGGATCTCCCCGCCTCTCACCTGGAACGTGACATTGTCGTTGGCCACCACACCTGGGAATTCCTTGGTAATGCTCGTCATCTCAACAGCATAGCTCATCTGCTTTACCTCCGATTGACCGGACTGGTGGGTTCAAGCCCCTGCAGCACCCGCACAACTTCACGGGTTGCCCGGCGTCGCAATTCCTGGATCGATCTCTCTGAGTAGAATGCGGCGTGCGGCGTGACGATGATGTTGTCCAACGACACCAGTTGATAGTCGGGGGGAGGTGGTTCTTGGGCCAAGACATCGACGGCCGCCCCCGCAATCCAGCCCTCAGTCAAGGCGCGAAACAAGGCTCGCTCGTCAACGATGTCACCCCGCGCGGTGTTGATCAGAAAGGCGTGGGGTTTCATCCGCTTCAATTCATCTTCGCCGATAAGGTGATAGGTGTCGTCCGTGAGCTGTGTGTGTAACGAAACGAAGTCCGACAGGCGCAACAATTCATCGAGAGAAGTAGATGTCGCATTATATTCGTGAAATGACTCCTCGTCAATCCAGGGATCATGGGCCAGTACTTGCATCCCAAATCCCTGAGCACGCGTGGCCGCACGGCGAGCGGTCTGACCGAAACCGATGAGTCCCAGGCTACTATCTCGGAGTCCGTAGACCGGTGCGGCCGCTGACCACACGTCCCACCTGCCCTGTTTGGTCGCTCTGTCGAGTCGGGTGATCTTTCGAGCCAGAGCCAATAACAACGCCATGGTGTGGTCGGCAACCTCGTCCAGGCAGTAGTCCGGCACGTTGGTGACCACGATGCCTTTCTCAGTTGCAGCCTCAACAGCAACGTTGTCCACCCCGATACCGTAGCGACTGATGATTTGACACCGCTCCAGTCCAGCGATCACGTTCCTGGTGATGGGCGCGTACTCGACAATGATGGCATGGGCATCACGTGCCAAATCCAGCACCTCTTCTGGTGATTCACACTGACCCCAGACTACTTCCGCATTGACTGCTTCCAGTTCTTCCTCTTCGATGGTCGCCGGTGGGTAATCATTGTCCGTGATGACAACTCTGGGTCTGGACATTCGTGAGCTCTCCGGATTCTGATTTGGGATACACAATCAAGTTGTCGATGTCAGATATGACCGAGCGTGTCGCAAAGCACCCCTTCCATCTCCCGGTCCACCGCCCTTTCCTGAAGCATCATCTCGGTTTCATAGGCACCGGTGCTCCGAAGCCCATTCACCTGATTGAATGAGTGCGCTTCACAGAGGGCCAATCCTTCAGCCCGCTTCTTTGCCAATCTGATCAATTCCTCCCTTGTCTCCAAGGGCGTATACGCGTCCACTATCGAGTTGCCCACGAACCCGCCCTCCACAAAGGAACGCGCCAGGGCCAGCCAATCCTCAACGGTGACGCGGGTGATCGCATCCAGTGCCTCGTTCAAGGGG
>JAUVRU010000021.1 GCA_030597485.1 Anaerolineae bacterium | reverse complement strand
TCAAGCCGGCCAGCTCGTTGACTGTGGTGGACCTGGATCAGGCCGGCGGGATTCCGGCTCTGCTCAAGATCCTCGCGCCTCTGCTGGCGGCCGATGCTCCCACGGTGTCGGGAAGGACCATAGGCCAGATTGCCGGCGCTGCTTCCGTGCTGCGGGATGACGTGTTACACTCACTCGACGCGCCACTGGCATCGGAGGGGGGGATCGCGGTTCTGCGGGGGAACCTGGCGCCAGACGGTTCCGTTGTCAAACAGAGCGCGGTTCACTCCGAAATGATGCACCACGTGGGGCCGGCTCGCGTGTATGAGAGCGAAGATGACGTGCGAGAGTCGATTGCGTCCAGCGAAATCCACCCGGGCGACGTGTTGGTCATCCGGAACGAGGGGCCGGCGGGTGGCCCTGGTATGCGCGAACTATCGATTCCGGCCGGAATGCTGGTTGGCATGGGATTGAGCGATTCGGTGGCCATGATCACCGATGGGCGCTTCTCGGGTGCTACCCGGGGGCCTTGCATTGGTCACGTCACGCCTGAAGCGCACGCAGGAGGGGCAATCGCAGCGGTGCAAGAAGGGGACATGATCGAGATAGACATTCCCAACCGTCGCCTGGAATTGCGCGTGTCGGCGGAGACGATTGCGCGCCGGATGGCCGACTGGCGACCGCGCGCGCCGGCCATCACGTCGGGTTTCATGGGCACATACGCCCGCACTGTGGGGCCAGCCAGTCGAGGTGCTGTGGTTGGGTGATGCCCGGCGAGGGGCAGGAGTCCCGCGCGAGCGATAGGGCGTTGCTTTGGTTTGGTACGTTTTGGATATCGAGCCAGTATTCCGTTATCAGGAGGTCAAGAAGTGAACTACCGGACATTTGGCAGCATTGGTTGGGAGGTTTCGGAGATCAGCTTCGGTGGCTGGGCCATCGGCGCTGATTGGGGAGATGTCAGCGAGGAAGACGCGCTGGATGCGTTGAATGCTGCCATCGACCAGGGTGTCAACTTCATTGACACCGCTGATGTTTATGGCGATGGACGCAGCGAACGCCTGATATCGCGCGTTCTGAAGGAACGCTCTGAGCAGATCTACGTGGCAACCAAGGCCGGGCGGCGGCTTGACCCCCATGTGGCCGAGGGATACAATCGCAAGAACCTGACGGCCTTTGTGGAGCGCAGCCTGCAGAACCTGGATGTCGAAGCGCTGGACCTGGTACAGTTGCATTGTCCCCCCACTCAAGTGTACTACAATCCAGAGGTTTTTGGTGTTCTGGATGACCTGGTGCAGGCCGGGAAGGTCAAGCACTATGGAGTCAGCGTGGAGAAGGTGGAAGAGGCCATCAAGGCCATCCAATACCCCAACGTGCAGAGTGTACAGATCATCTTCAACATATTTCGCCAGCGCCCGGCCGAGCTGTTCTTCGAGCTGGCTAAACAGCGCCAGGTGGCCATCCTGGCCCGGGTGCCACTTGCCAGTGGGTTGCTGACCGGCAAGATGACTGCCCAGTCGGCCTTCCCTTCCGATGACCACCGGAATTACAACCGGCAAGGCCAAGCGTTCGACGTGGGCGAGACCTTCTCGGGCGTGGATTTCAAGACGGGCCTGGAGGCTGTTGAGATGTTGCGTCCCTTGGTGCCTTCGGGAGCTACCATGGCTCAGCTTGCCTTGCGGTGGGTTCTTATGTTTGACGCCGTGAGCTGTGCCATTCCTGGGGCCAAGAATCGTCCGCAGGCAGTACAGAACGTTCAGGCTGCTGAGCTGCCTCCCCTGAGTGACAAGGTTATGGCTCAGGTCCAGGCTATCTATGACGACAGGATTCGACCACACGTGCATCAACGCTGGTAGCGCGCACGTGAGGTGGCAAATCCGGATGAGATCGTGATAGGGGTACGATGTGAATCCCTACGAACGGGTGGTGCGAAGACTCCAGGGCGAGGCAGTGGACCGGCCTCCCAACTTCGATATCATGATGACCTTCGCGGCTCACCATATCGGTCAGCCGCTGTCGCGCTACTACCTGGACCATCGCGTGCTGGGCGAGGCCAATCTCGCGGTCCAGCGAGCCTTCGACCTGGACCTGGTGCAGACGATATCCGACCCGTTCCGCGAAGCGGCCGACCTTGGTGCTGAGATCGAATTCCCTGAGGACGACCTTCCCATCTGCAAATCGCCCTTGCTACAAGAACCATCCGACTTGGGCAAGCTCAAGGCGGTCGATCCCAGCAGGGGACGCCGAATGAGCGACCGGGTGGCGGCCGGGCGCTACTTGCGGGATCGGGTCGGCGGAGAGGTGCCGATTATGGGGTGGGTCGAGGGTGCCCTGGCGGAGGCTGCCGACCTGCGCGGGGTTGGCACGTTGTTGACCGACCTCTACGATCGGCCTGATTGGGTCCAGGAATTGCTGGAGTTCTGTGTCGGGGTGGAGATCGCGTTTGCGCAGGCCCAGATCGAGGCCGGCGCCGACATCATTGGAATGGGAGATGCTATCGCTTCCCAGATTGGCCCAGATATGTATCAACGATTCGCCTTGCCCTACGAGCAGCGCATCTTCGCCGCCATCCACGAGATGGGCGCGCTGGGGAGGTTGCACATTTGCGGGGATACGACCCATCTCCTGCCGTACATCGCCCAGAGCGGTGCGAACATTATCGACATCGAATGGATGGTAGACATCGGACTGGCTGCCGCGACGTTCGGGGAGTATCCGGTCGTGTGTGGCAACTTCGATCCAGTGGCAGTGATGCTCCAGGGGACCCCCGCCGAAGTGGGGGAGGCCGTGGTCAAGTGCCTGAGGCTGGGCGGCGAACGGAGTATAAGTGCTGCCAGCTGTGAGATACCTGACAGGACGCCCCACCAGAACCTGCTGTCTCAGGCGCGGGCGTTGAAGGAATATGGTCAGGCTCTGATGTGAAATGATGTAGGCTGGGGGGGTCGCGTGGCCGGTTTCCGAGCTGGCGGACGCGCCCGCCAGGAAGTGATGAGAGGAGAGAACGATGCGCGCAGTGATCATCGGTGGCACCGGCCACGTTGGCACCCACCTGGTACCTCGTTTGGTGCAGGGCGGGTACCAAGTCGTCTGCATCAGCCGGGGAGAGCGTGAGCCCTATCAATCCCACGCTGCCTGGAAATCAGTCCAACGAGTGGCCGTGGACCGCACTAAAGAGGAATCTGCCGGTGTTTTTGGCGAACGAGTGCGTGATCTGAAGCCCGACGTCGTGATAGATCTGATCTGCTATTCATTGGCGAGTGCTCAGCATCTGGTGGAAGCGTTGCGGGGTGAAGTGCAGCATTTCATTCACTGTGGCACGATCTGGGTGCACGGACACAGTGTGCAGGTGCCAACCACTGAAGATCAGCCCCGTCGTCCATTTGGGGACTACGGTATTCAAAAGGCGGAGATCGAGGCGTACCTGCTGGACGAAGCGCGGCGTCGGGGCTTTCCGGCAACTGTGCTGCATCCCGGTCACATTGTCGGGCGCGGGTGGGCTCCCCTGAACCCGGCTGGCCATTTCGATACTCAGGCCTTCACCCATCTGGCAAGAGGTGAAGAGTTGGCGCTTCCCAATCTGGGACTGGAGACGGTGCACCACGTTCACGCCGGCGACGTGGCACAGGCCTTTATGCAGGCGCTGGCCAGTTGGAGTAATGCAGTGGGCGAGAGCTTTCACGTGGTCTCTCCAGCCGCGCTTACCCTGCGCGGCTACGCTGAAGCAACGGCGGACTGGTTTGGCCAGGTGGCCAGGCTTCGTTTCCTGCCGTGGAAGGAATGGCGTTCCACGGTGGCCGAAGAGGAGGCACTCATGACGTGGGATCATATCGCCCACAGCCCCAATTGCAGCATCGAGAAAGCCCAGCGTTTCCTGAACTACCGGCCCCGTTACAGCTCACTCCAGGCTGTCTGTGAGGCGGTAGATTGGCTGGTTGGGCAAGGGGTCATCAACGTTGACGTTGACCGCTCCTGAGAGCGCATGGTCCGTTCTGGTGACGAACTCGGAGGATATTCTGTATGGCTGGAAAGAGCATTGTGGTTTGGGGCGCAGGCCGGATTGGGCGCGGGTTCGTCGCCGATCTGTTCAGTGCTGCTGACTACGACATCATATTGGTAGATCAATCACAGGAACTCATTGCCCAGCTACGTGACGCTGGGCGTTTCACGGTTGTCCATGCCAGGAACGCTGACGAGCGCGATGATCAGGTGGTATCCGGTTATTCGGCGCTCTCGACCGGGCAGACGGACGAGTTGGCGAATGCGATCGCCGCCACAGATCTCCTGGCCGTGGCCGTGTTTCCCCAGGATTTCGCGGCGGTGGTGCAGCAGCTCGTGCCGGGCATAACACGGCGACGCGAGCTGCGGCCGGAGGTGGCTCTGGACATCATCTTGTGCGCCAATCTGGCTCACGCGGGTGCCCGGTTTGGAGATCTGTTGCGCGACGCGCTGCCGCCTGATATGCAAGCATATGCAGCTGACCACATTGGCATCGTCGAGTCCCTGGTGATGCGTATGGTGGCCCCGCCACCGGATGAGGCCCGCGAACGAGACCCGCTGCTGGTGTGGACCAATGGGTTTTCTGAATTCCCCGTTGACGGTCATGCCTTTAAGGGCGATGCTCCGCACCTTCCCGGCCTGAGACTGGTGGACGACATGCGGGCTGAGGAGACGCGCAAGCTGTATACCTACAATACCTGCCACGCCGCTCTCGCCTACCTCGGTGCCCGGCACGGTCACGACCTCATCGTGGACTGCCTGGCTGACCCTGAGGTGCGGAAAGATGTGGAGGGCATTCTGGGGGAGGCGCGCCTAGCGTTGCAGGCAGAGTACGGCTTCTCCCCTGACGACATGGCCCGCTGGATAGACCGTGTGCTGGCCCAGACAGACAACCCGACGCTTGGTGACAGGGTCAGCCGATACGGCGCTGATCCTCGACGCAAGCTGAAGCGCACCGACCGGCTGGTCGGGCCAGCGCTGCTGGCGGGTAAACACGGCGTTGATACCCCTCATCTGGTGCGGGCGATTGCGGCTGGCTTCCTGTTCCGCAATCCCGATGATCCGGGTGCTGCTTATGTGCAGGAGCGGGTTTCGGAGGTTGGGGGGCACGTAGCCGTGCGCCAGGTGTGCGAGCTGACGGATGCCGAGGGTGATTTGGTGGCGGCGATCGTCGAGGCCTATCATCGACTTGTGTTGGAAGCGGAGTGGGCCAGGCTGGCGGATCATGCGGAGGAGTTGGGCTTTCAATATGAAAAGACGTATCATGGGTGTGGGCAGTGCGTGCTGGCGGCCATCTTGGAGACAATCGACCGGTTTGACGAGTCTGTGTTCAGGGCGGCTACCCCGTTGGCGGGCGGGCTGGGTATGGTGGGCGACGCTACCTGCGCCGCGCTGATCGGGGGGGTGATGGCTTTCGGCTTGGTGTACCCCCGGTGTCGAGGCCAATTCGACGGCGACCGGGACAACAAGTATCGTACCTACGACATGGCTCGACGCCTGCGCCAACGGTATCTCGACACTTACGGCAGCGTCACGTGTGATGACATCCATCAACGCCTAATGGGACGAGCCTTCAATCTGCTGGATCCCGCTGATCTTGAGGCGTTCGAGGCTGCTGGTGCCCACGACGACAAGTGTACCAATGTGGTGGCACGAGCCGCCAGGTGGTCCGTGGAGATCATCGGAGAAGAGCTGATTGAGGACGAACTACTGGCGCGTGAGCAAGCCACCGCCAGTTCCGAGAAAGGCCAGGCCAGCTGAATGGGCCGGCCGCAACCAGCCGGTTGCCTGCCGGCGCCAGATTCAATCTAGCAAAGGAGCTGTGACTTATGCGCGAGTTCGAGGAAAAACAGAAGCGTATCGAGACCCTGTTGGCCGAGCACCAACTCGAGGCATTGATTCTAAGGCGCGTCGGCAGTTTCGCCTGGGCCACCTGCGGCGCGGCCTCCTACGTGAACATGGCTACCACAGAGGGCGAAGCCACACTGGTCATCACGCCGGACGGTCGCTATCTGGTCGTCAACAACATTGAGGCTCCCCGACTGGATCTGGAGGAAGGGTTGGTGGATCAGGGGTGGAAGTTTCGGGTCACCCCGTGGTATGAGACGCATGCCACTGTGGCGGATCTGACCGATGGTCTCAGGGTTGGTGCTGACGTGCCCTATCCTGGTACGACCGACCTCTCCGCCGAGTTGGCCCGTGTGCGAACCCTGCTCATGCCTGATGAGCAGGAGCGTTTCCGCACGCTGGGCAAGTTGCATGCCGAGGCGATGGACAGCGCCATACGTTCCGTCCGCCCGGGGCAAACTGAATATCAAATCGCCGGAATACTGGCACAGGAGACGGAAAGCCGCGGTATGCAATGCATCGTGAACCTCATCGCTACGGATGAGCGGGTCTTCTCCTTCCGGCATCCGCTGCCCACGGGGAAGAAGCTGGACCGCTATGCCATGCTGGTGCTGTGTGGACGTTGGCGGGGGCTGGTTGGCTCGCTTACTCGTCTGGTTCACTTCGGAGCCCTGTCTGAGGAACTGCAACGCAAGTCTGAGGCAGTGGCCAAGATAGACGCTGCATTCAACGCTGCCACCCGGCCCGGTCACACACTGGCTCAGGTCTTCGACCGTGCTACCGATGTCTACGCCGAGACCGGCTTTCCCGATGAGTGGCGCCTGCACCATCAAGGGGGTCCGGCTGGCTACGAGGCGCGAGAATACATCGCCACGCCCGGCTCAACTGACGAGGTGTTTCTGGGACAGACGTACGCCTGGAACCCCTCCGTTGCCGGTGCCAAATCAGAGGATACTATCCTGGTCGGGGATGACGATAATGAAGTCTTAACGGAGATACCCAACTGGCCCACGCTCTCGGTCACCGTCGAGGGCCGGGCAGAACCGATGTCACGGCCGGCCATCTTGGAGGTTACGTGAGGACTCACCCCGGCCACGTCCGACTATGGGTTTGGAGAGCACGTGAGATTCGACCCAGGTGATCATCCTCACCGTCGCTACAATCCGTTGACGGGTGACTGGGTTTTGGTGTCCCCCAGTCGCACCCAGCGCCCCTGGCAGGGGCGAGTGGAAGGACCTCAACGGGCCACCCGGCCGAAATACGACGCCGATTGTTATCTGTGTCCAGGCAATACACGCGCAGGGGGCGCGCGTAACCCTGAGTACAAGACTACCTTCGTGTCTACAAATGACTTCGCCGCTTTGCTGCCCGACACTTCCGAGATGGCGGCGAGTGCCCATCCGTTGCTTTCAGCCAAAGGTGAGAGAGGGACTTGCCGTGTGGTCTGCTTCTCCCCACGTCACGACCTGACACTGGCTGAGATGTCCGTGACAGAGATACGCGTCGTTATGGATGTGTGCGTCGCCCAAACGGTGGAATTGGGTCGGCATTACCGTTGGGTACAGATATTCGAGAACAAGGGTGAGAGTATGGGCTGCTCAAACCCTCACCCTCACGGACAAATCTGGGCAGGAAGCGCGTTGCCCAGCCTGCCGGCCAAAGAAGACGGGCAACAACGTGCATACTTCCAGGCCAATGGGGTGCCTATGTTGGTGGGGTATGCAGAGTTGGAAGCGGCCAGGCAGGAACGGGTGGTGGTCGACAACGATTATTGGGTGGCACTCGTGCCATATTGGGCTCTGTGGCCGTTTGAGACGCTGCTGCTGCCCCGGCGCCACCTTCTCCGCCTGCCTGACCTGAGCGGCGCTGAACTTGACGCGTTGGCTCGGATTCTCAAGGGACTGCTGACCAGGTATGATAATCTGTTTGAAACCTCATTTCCCTATTCGATGGGCTGGCACGGTGCCCCCACTGACGAGGGGGACTATCCCTATTGGCAGCTTCATGCTCACTTCTATCCCCCGCTGCTGCGATCCGCCACGGTCAAGAAGTTCATGGTGGGATATGAGATGCTGGCAGAGGCCCAGCGTGATCTGACGGCCGAGTCGGCTGCGGAACGGCTCAGGGCTCTGCCCGAATCTCATTACAGAGACAGGTCGAGGTAGCAGACATGTCTCTTCGACAGCAGGTTGCGCGAGGATTTGAGCGTTGTTTTGGCAGGCTGCCTGAGCTGGTGGTCCGGGCACCAGGGCGGGTCAATCTGATTGGCGAGCATACCGACTACAACGACGGCTTCGTGCTGCCAATGGCGATCGACCGGGCAGTCTGGATTGCGTTGCGACCGAACGATGCGCAGCGTGTCGTGGTTCACTCTCTTGATTTTGACGAGACCGTGGAGTTCTCTCTGGCTGGACTCAGACGCAATCAATCCGAATGGGCAGAGTACCTCAAGGGCGTCGCCTGGGCACTGCAGGAGGAGGGATATGTCTTGCACGGTTGGGATGGCGTCGTGGCAGGTGACGTGCCGATTGGTGCCGGCCTCTCCTCTTCGGCTGCGTTGGAATTGGCCACAGCTCGGGCTTTTGCGTCGGTGTCAGCCTGGCCCTGGGATGCGGCGATCGTGGCAAGGATCGGACAACGGGCTGAGAACGAGTGGGTTGGCGTCAACTGCGGCATCATGGACCAGATGATCTCGGCGGCAGGCAAAGAAGGTCACGCCTTGCTGATCGATTGTCGATCCCTGGAGACACGATTGGTTCCCCTGCCACCGGAGACGGTGGTGGTGGTACTGGACACCGCTACCCGCCGAGGACTGGTCGATTCCGCCTACAATGAACGCCGTGCTCAATGCGAGGCGGCCGCCCGTTTCTTCGGTGTTCCCGCGTTGCGCGACGTGACCGTGACCCAATTCGAATCTCGGGTCGATACCTTGGATGACGTGACTCGCCGCCGTGCCCGACATGTGATCACTGAGAATGAGCGTACCCTGCAGGCGGCCGAGGCCATGCAGCGCGGAGATGCGGTTCAACTAGGCCTGCTGATGAATACCAGCCACGTCAGCCTGAGCGATGATTTCGAAGTATCAAGCGGTGAGCTGGACCATATGGTTGCGTGCGCGCTCCAGCAGGAACCCTGCTATGGAGCGCGAATGACCGGCGCCGGTTTCGGTGGCTGCGCTGTGGCCCTGGTGCGGGGTGCTGCCGCCGACGCGTTTGCCTCGGCTGTTGCCGCCGAGTATCACCGGGTCACGGGCATTTCCCCCAGCATCTACGTGTGTGCTGCGTCCAACGGGGCAGAGGCGGGGGACTGACGTGTATCTGTGGCATCCAATTCAACACAAGAATGCATGATAAGGAGAAGACATCATGGGAAAGCCAGTGTTTGGCGTGATCGTTGGGAATCGGGGTTTTTTCCCCGACCATCTTTGCGAGAGCGGGCGGAAGACGGTTCTGAAGGTGCTGGAGGCGGAAGGAATCAACTCGGTGGCGCTGACAGCGGAGGATACGCCGTTCGGCAGCGTCGAGAGCCTGGGCGATGCGCAGAAGTGTGCTGATCTGTTCAAGAAGCACAAAGAGGAAATCGACGGGGTGCTGGTGACGCTGCCTAACTTCGGTGATGAGCGGGCGGTGGCCAACACGCTGCGCTGGGCCGATCTGAACGTGCCGGTGTTGATACACGCGTTTCCCGACGAGGTGGGGAAGATGTCGCTGACGGACCGCCGCGATTCCTTCTGTGGCAAGATGTCGGCATGCAACACCCTGCATCAGTATGGGATCAACTACTCGCTGACCAGCCGGCACACGGTGGACCCCGTGAGCGAGAGCTTCAGGGATGACCTGCGCCGGTTCGTGGGCGTGTGCCGGGTGGTGCGGGGTGTGCAGAACATCCGAGTTGGGGTGCTGGGAGCGCGGCCAGCGGCGTTCAACACGGTGCGGTACAGCGAGAAGTTGCTGGAACGAGCGGGGATTTCAGTGGAGACGCTGGATCTGTCGGAGGCGTTTGGACGTGCTGGGCGCATAGGGGACGGAGACAGCAAGCTCAGGGCGAAGCTGGAGGAGATCAGGGCGTATGTGAGCACGCAAGGGGTACCATCGGAGTCGCTGAAAAAGATGGCGAAGCTGGGAGTGATTCTGGACGAGTGGATAGCGGAGAACCGGCTGGTAGCCACGGCGGTACAGTGCTGGACGGCGATGGAGGAGTATTTCGGGGTGGTGCCGTGCACGGTGATGAGCATGCTGAGCAACAAGTTGATGCCGTCGGCTTGCGAGGCAGACATAGCTGGCGTGCTGGGGATGTACGCGATGGGGTTGGCATCGCAGAAGGCGAGTGCGCTGGTGGACTGGAACAACAACTACGGGGAAGACCCGGACAAAGCTGTGATCTTCCACTGCTCGAACCTGCCGATAGATGTCTTTGTGAGGGAAGGCGACAAGAGGGTATCCGCCGATGACATACCGGTGATGGACTACCAGGCGATCATCGGCGGCTCGGTGGGGAATGAGAATGCTTATGGGACGGTGGAGGGTCGGATGCGGGCAGAACCGTTCACATTCTGCCGGGTGAGCACGGATGACTACAACGGGCGGATTCGGGCCTATGTGGGGGAAGGCCAACTGACGCAAGATCCGATGAGCACGTTTGGTGGATATGGCGTGGTGCACATACCGCGACTGCAGCAATTGCTGCAATACATCTGCGAGAACGGATTCGAACACCACACGGCAGTCAACCTGTCGCAGACGGGGGCAGCCGTGAACGAGGCGTTCAGCAAGTACCTGGGATGGGATGTGTACTACCATAATGGCGGCACTGGAGCGGATGGATGAAGTTCAGCTAATCACCGAGGAGGTCTTAATGAGTGACCGGAAGTATGCTATTGGGGTGGATTTCGGCACCGAGTCGGGACGAGCGGTGCTGGTGGACGTCGCAGACGGCAGAGAGATCGCCAATGCCGTGCATTCCTATGCCAATGGCGTCGTTGATGAGACCCTGCCAGGTACCGGTATACGCCTTGAGCCTGACTGGGCCTTGCAGGATCCCAATGACTATCTGGAGGTGTTCAAGCAAGCGATCCCTGCTGTGCTGGCAGAGGGCGGTGTCGACCCCGAGGATGTTGTCGGCCTGGGGATCGATTTCACTGCCTGCACTATGTTGCCGGCCAAAGCAGATGGCACCCCTCTCTGCTTCCTGCCAGAGTGGCGTGACAACCCTCACGCCTGGGCAAAGCTGTGGAAGCATCACGCGGCTCAACCAGAAGCCAACAAGTTGAACCAGACCGCTCGCGAACTGGGGTATACGTTCCTGGATCGGTATGGAGGCAAGATCAGCTCCGAGTGGTTTTTCCCCAAGGCGTGGCAGATACTGGACGAAGCTCCCCAGGTGTACCAAGCGGCCGATCGGCTGATCGAGGCAGCAGACTGGGTGGTGTGGCAGTTGACGGGGGTGGAGAAGCGCAACGCATGCACGGCAGGCTACAAGGCGATGTGGTCGAAACGGGAAGGGTATCCGCCCAATGCGTTCTTCAAAGCGCTGGACCCCCGGATGGAGCACATCATCGAAGAGAAGATGTCTGGTGTCATCCACTCACTGGGGGACAAGGCCGGTGGACTGACCGACGAGGCAGCCGGTTGGACTGGGCTGAAGCCCGGCACGGCGGTTGCCATTGCCAACGTGGATGCCCATGTTTCCGCACCGGCAGCTACCGTCACCGAGCCAGGGCGCATGGTGATCATCATGGGAACCTCCAATTGCCACATGGTGCTGGGCACCGAGGAGCATCTGGTCCCCGGCATGTGTGGCTATGTGGAGGATGGCATTGTGCCCGGCCTGTTCGGGTACGAGGCCGGGCAGTCTTGTGTGGGTGACCATTTCGCCTGGTTTGTGGAGAATTGCGTGCCGGCTGCCTACGAACGGGAGGCGGAGGCTCGGAGTGTCGACGTCCATCAGTTGCTCGAGGAAAAGGCGGCGCAGTTGAAGCCAGGCGAGAGCGGGCTGGTGGCCCTCGACTGGTGGAACGGCAACCGCAGCGTGTTGGTGGATGTGGACTTGACCGGTATGTTGCTGGGAGCCACCCTGGCCACCAGGCCGGAAGAGATCTACCGGGCGTTGATTGAGGCCACTGCTTGTGGAACTCGCATCATCATTGAAACCTTCGAGGCCAATGGTGTGCCCGTCAGCGAGATTGTGGCCACCGGCGGGCTGCCGGACCGAAACAAGTTGCTGATGCAAATCTACGCTGATGTTACCGGCCGCCCGATTCACATCGCTGCCACCCATCAGGGGGGAGCGCTGGGCTCGGCCATGCACGGGGCAGTGGCGGCGGGCAAGGCAGCTGGCGGCTATGACACCATCTTCGATGCTGCCAGGCAAATGGCGCGTTTGCGCGACGAAGCTTACCATCCCGTTGCCGAGAACAAGCAGGTCTACGATCGGCTGTATGACGAGTACGTGACCCTTCACGACTATTTCGGGCGGGGTGCCAACGACGTGATGAAGCGTCTGAAACAGCTCAAAACCGAGATCCGCGCCAACTCATAGCGGGGCACATCGTGCTTTGCCTGGGGAGGGGACAGTGCGCGCGGACTGGACGTTTGATCGTGGCACGGGTCTATGCGTGAGGCGACGCCCCAGGGTCATCGAGATCCACGCAAAGGACACTTCATTCGCGCCCCAGCAGCATAGCTGGCAGCCGATAGAGCACCTCCACCCGCAGCGCCAGGCCAACG
>JAUVRU010000004.1 GCA_030597485.1 Anaerolineae bacterium | reverse complement strand
GTTTTGTTTGACTCTCCTGCAATAACTCGGATCTTCGCCGGTGCAAGTGCGAAATCGGAAAGACGATGTGCAGATAGAGTGTGAGACCAAGATCTCAAGCGCAAATAGCAGCGAGACAACAAAGACGCGACTTCTTGGCTCTTCTTCTGAGCCGACTGCTGCTCATACCGCCAGATCCGGCGCGCGTTGACCATCAGAGCCGAGCAGAACAGGACCTGCGTCACTCGAATCTGGCCACGGACCGACAACTTCCCGGCTTGACCACCAAAGGGATGAATCACACTGCGGACGGTACTCTCGACCGCGGCTCCCAGCACCTGCGCAGCCCGCCGGCGCATAAGGTGTGGAAGTGACCCCCTGTGGTGATGTGCGCCTTGGGAAGCACACAGCAAAGCTCGGCGGCCAGGGTCAAGAATTCAGGCGCTCGATACTGCAACATGATTGAGAGGCCAATGAGTCGGGGATGGGCGGATTCTGCCCGTCGCACAACGGTGTCAATGTCTTCGGCGGTGCTGAAGGCGGCTATCTCTGCCGCATATCCGCCTCTGCGGAGAGGCGCGGCCAGATAGCGAGCACCGAGATTCTCCAGCTCTTCCGCACCGATCAAGAACGCATCAATCACCTCAGTGGCCCTGTAGGACTGTCTGTTGTCGGAAGCGACAGCGTCTATGGCAAGCCACTCCGTCCAGCAGGCAGCGTGGTGTCAGCCTGACTATAACACCGGCGGGCAATCCGCGCAATGTGCGGGGCGGCTGGTCCCTTGTGTTGCCATAGACAAAGGCGAGACGATGCTGTCTGCGTCAACTACCCCTCAGCGATTGGGGAAGTGTGGTATAATGGGGAGGAGGTGCCAGTACGCAATTGAGGAAAAGGAGGTCACCGTGTCTGATCTGCATCGCAACGAGAAGGTGGAAAAGCAAGAAGAGAAGCAAGAGAAGGACGAAAAGGAAGACGAGAAGACCTGGGACGAGAAATGGCGCCGTGATCCGCTCAGCGCCGTTGTGTGGGCTGCCATCCTGATTTGGGCAGGGCTGGTGCTCCTGGGGGCCAACATGGGGCTGCTGGCGCGTTTCGAGCGGCTGGACAGCTGGGCCGTCATATTCATTGGAGCTGGGCTGATCGTCCTGCTGGAGGTGGTCGTGCGCCTGCTGGTGCCGGCCTATCGCCGGGCAGTCAGGGGCACTTTCATCTTCGGTGTCGTCTTGCTGGCTGTCGGGCTGGGTGGCATAATCGGGTGGGGCGTGGTCTGGCCGCTGGTGCTCATCGTCATCGGCGTGGCCGTTCTCTTTGGGGCTTTCGGCTGGCGTCGCTGAACACCGCGTGGCTCTACCGGAGGCAGGCATCTCCAGGCGCGGGGTGTGGTCCCTAGAGCCGGCCCAGGTTGAATGTCATCAGCTCATCCCAGGCGTAGCGCAACGGCGTGAACCACCGGTCGCGGCCGATACAGCGGAAGTAGGGCGGCTGAAGGGCGAGAATCCGATCGCCGATCCTGTACCGGGCCAGGATGGGGGTCGAGACAACCAGGCTACCTAGCTGGCCGGGGCGCATCTCGTGCAGCATCTTGATCCCTGATCGGGTTTCCACCTCGAAGAAGTACAGGTCGTAGTTGGGCACCCACGCCCGGCGCTCGTCTCGCTGTTGGCCGAACATGCCCTCGGTGGTACCGTAGATTTCGCGGATGACGACCGGCCCGTAGAGCGCTTCCAGAGCCGGCTGATAGCGCGTGTTGATCCCAGGCACGCTGCCCAAGGTCATAATCTGAGTCTGCCACAGGTCCTTGGGATATAGCCGATGTTCCTGGCGCAGGTAGCGGGCGAAGAGGATGGCAGTGGGCGCCACGCCTCCCACCAGGGTGACATTTTCCCCTTCGCATTTCTCATAGGCTAGCTCGAAGCGTGCTTCCCAGTCGCGGGTCGTCTTCCCGCCGCCCAACGCGTCAATCTCCTCCTGGGTGGGCGCTGAACGGATGGGCGTGAAGGCTGACACATACTTTGTGTAGATGCCGGAACTGTAGCCGTATTCCACCTCCCGGTCTCCCACACGCATCATTCCCACCACTGAAGGGAAGTTGAGGTTCAGGTTGACACCGGCAAACAAGTCGTACCGGTCGTTGTCCGCGACGTAGTTCATCACGGCCCGACCAGCGCTGATGCGCATCCGCAGATCTGTTGGCGTCATGGGAATGAACTTGGGCTCTCCCTTGGTCGTTCCCCGGGTGATGGCCCAGCCGATTGGTTCCTCCGTGAGCAACAGACCCACCTCGCCGGCCATAACTCGCTGGATGAGAGGTTGATAGTCCTCATAGGTGACTATTGGGAAGGCGTGACGGTAGTCCTCTATGGCCTCAATCTCCGATGCCCTGTGTTGGGCACCGTATTCGGTTTGGGCATATCCTTCGAGGAGACGTTGCAAGACCTCCTGTTGGGCTTTGGCCGGGTCGTTCCCGGCGTCGTGCCAGGGCTGTAGGAGGGCGGCAAGCATGGCTGGAGGATCGCTGGCAGACATTGGAGAATCTCCTCTCAAGTGAGCTGGTCATAGTCTCGCAGCTGATCGAGGGATATGCAGCTCGGTGGGGCGTGTCCAGAGATTGAATAACTTGACATAACTGGCCAACTCACCAAGGTTCTGATCATGTGAATGGCTCACCTTCGCCCAGCACCCGATGGAGGCGCGGCATCCACTCACTGATGGGTATGTTTTGGGGGCATACCTCCTCACACTCGTGGCATTCGGTGCAGGCACTGGCCCGCTCATCTTCAGACAACCAGGCGTATGACTGACGGGCAGCGTCGGGTTTGTCATACATCACGCCCTGATTGTAGATCTCGAGGTTGCGGGGGATATTGACTCCGCTCGGACACGGCATGCAGTAGCCACACCTGGTGCAGGGGATAGGGCAGAGCCTCTGATACTGGGCACGCACCTGATCGAAGAGCGCCACGTCTTCTTCCGCCAGGGTGTTGATGCCGGCCGCGTCGGCGCTGCCAACATTCTCTCTTACCTGCTCCATGGTGCTCATGCCGCTGAGCACGACCGAAACCTCGGGCTGATTCCAGAGCCACTGCAAAGCCCAATCGGCGCCAGTGCGCTGGTGTGTGGCGGTATCCCACACATCCTGAATTGGATCAGGAGGATTGACGAGCCTGCCGCCCAGCAGCGGTTCCATGATCACCACCGCCATTCCCTTTGATGCCGCATATTGCAGTCCCCGGGTGCCGGCCTGCGTCTCTATGTCGATGAAGTTGTGCTGAATCTGGCAGAACGTCCAGTTATATGCGTCGACGATCTCCTGGAAAACATCGTATTTGTCGTGAAACGAGAAACCGAGATGCCCAATCCGGCCGTCGGCGATGGCCCGTTCGGCTCTCTCCAGCACGTCCAGATCGCGCAGCTTGTGCCAGCTGTCTTGTCCCAGCGCCTGCAGGAGGTAGAAGTCAATGAGGTCTGGTTGGAGTCTGGTGAGTTGCTCATCAAGGAAACGATCGAAGTCATCCTGGGTTGTGACCGACCAGGATGGCAGCTTGGTCGCCAGTTTAACCTTGTCACCGTATCCGTCCCCCAGCGCCCGGCCGAGAAATCGCTCACTGTTGCCATCGTGGTAGTAGTACGCGGTATCAAGGTAGTTCACCCCGTGGTCGATGGCATACTGCAGCATTCTGGTTGCCTCTGGCTCATCGATCCTAGCCGAATCCCCGTCCTCGACCGGGAACCGCATGCACCCGACGCCGAGATTTGCACCGTGCCAATCCCGTTTTCCGAATCTGCGATACTTCATCTGCCCGTCTCCTGGCGTGTTGCTCTCAGCTTCCCCGAGATGCTCATCTTGCGTCGGGTGCTGAAACCGCAGTTGATCGCTGCCTTTATCGGCTTCGTGTGCATAGCTATCATCTTCACCAGTTATCTGTTCAACCTGGTGATCGGCTGAACAGGGGGACCGGGTCACTGGTTGGTTCCGCCGATCAACGCCGTCTCGATGATCTGATCCATCGAGAAATCGTGGACCTGCAGGTAGTGCTCGACAACCTCTTCCAGTGCCCTGAGCGGCACCGGGCCTATCAGCTCGGTTCCTGCCACATCCACACCATACCGGGCAGCTTCTGATCGAATCGTCTCAAGGACACGGGGTATGGGCGTCTTGACGTAGTTGGTCAGGTTCATTGAAACCTGCACCATTCCCTGATCCTCCAACGACAGGCCCATCGCTCGCACATATCGGTAACCGCCGTTGATGTGCCGGACGGCCCGGGCGATACGCTGAGCGATGAAGAGGTCGGCCGTGCGGAGATTGACGTTGAAGGCGATCAGCGGAAAGCGCACACCGGTGATCACTGCCCCCGATTTGGGACTGAAGGCTGCTGGCCCTTCGTCCGGCAGCCAGGCGGGGTCCTCGAGTTTGGCTGCCAGGCCCTCGTACTCCCCCCTGCGAATCTCCACTAGGCTGCATCTCTCGGGGCGAGTGGCTGCGTCCTCGTAATAGTACACCGGCACGCCCAATTCCCCGACGAAGCGGCCAAACAGGCGCGCTACCTCAACCGCCTCCTGCGTCTCGATGTGGCGTATCGGAATGAACGGCACCACATCCACCGCTCCCAAACGAGGATGGGAACCCTTATGCTGCGTCATGTCGATCAGTTCGAGAGCGCTGACTGCCATAGTCTTCGCGGCCGCCAGCACCGGTTCGGGAGCGCCCAGGAAGGTGAGCACGGACCGGTTGTGGTCCTTGTCCGAAGAGTAGTCTAGCAGCTTGACCCCCGGCGTTTGTCGGACTTCGTGGACGACCGCCTCAACCACCTTGAGGTCTTTTCCTTCGCTGATATTGGGAACGCACATCAAGATGTCCATCGTCTTCGCCTGCCTTTTCAGTTCCCTTGCGGTCCAACGTGCCCCGCTTTGTGTTCACGCCACCGGGTCCAGGCTACCGCCCGCCCTGGCAAACTCCCTGAGCTCGTCGGCCCGTCTGCTCAACTCGGTCTTCACATCCTCATCTGTGATGGACGACAGGTTAATCTCCACGTTCGCCAGGCAACCCAGCAGTCCGGCATGGGCCAGCAGCCGGGCACACTCCAGGTCAGAGGCAGCGTTGGGGTTCGACCGGCCATCCAGCAATGCACACAGCTCGAGCACCCGCCGGCATCCCTCCGCATTCGCCAGGGGGACGCGGGCAGCGTGGAGCAGGGCATGCTGGATTGCCTGATGGCGCTCAACTCCCTGCTCCTCGGTGTGCTTGGGCAGTCTGCACGCGGCGCGTACCGCATCGTACGCATGGGCGTCCTCGTGCCCCCCGCCAAACAACGTGTCCGACAACCGTTCGGCTTCCGCGCTGGCGACACTGAAGAAGGACTCAGTGTCCGCCCGCTTCTTGCCGATAGACAGGCGAGCAACCATCCCGACGAGCGCGGCCGCCATCGCACCGGCGACTGCCGACGCCGTTCCCCCGCCGGTCGAGTTATCGGCTGGATCCAGGACCCGCAGAAAGGATTCAACGTTCGCGTTCATTTGTGCTCCTCATTGCCCGTTCCAGGACGTTGCCCGAATTGTCATATGGCGGGCGCATTCTGACTCTGACGGGTTCACGTCGCCCGGGACCTTATGTGATCCCCGACGAGTTGTCAATCCTCTTCTGGCAGCCCAGGCTCGTGCCACGCCCGAATCTCGCCCTTTCGCGGGTCCGCCACCAGTGCGTCCACCACGGGCAACCTGGTACCCTGCCGGTCCTTGTACCAGGCTGCCTGCTCGAAGCGTTCATCAGGATGCCCGCCAGCGCTGTTGGCCAGCAGCCAGGGCGTCTGCGCGAAAAAGTAGGTGGGCGCATCGTCCAGCAAGGCGTGATAGGCTTCCAACGTGAGTGTGGTCACATCCTCCTCCCGCAGCGGCGGATAGCGGGGATCCTCGGCCGCGCCAACGATCGCCCCGCCCTCGGTGCCGATCACCGGCAGATAGTAGCCGAACCGACCGAAGAAGATGGTGGCATAAGCCTCGAACTTGCGGAAGGCGTTGGAGTCCTCGTCAATGGTGTTGCCGACCCAGTAACCGCCCTGCTCCCGGGGCAGTTTGGCGATGTTTCGGGCGTGGTTGATGGCTGCGGCCTGCTCTGGCGTCAAACCCCGGTCGGCAATCTCGGCATCGGTGAGCACAACGTCGTTCACGTTCACCGGGTCGGTGGGGTAGTCGAGGGGGTGATTGAGGAAGTAGTTGTGTACCGGAATCCACGCACCGAGCAGCAGGTCTGCTTGACCCCTGGCTCGCACCCCGTCCAGAAACCCGCGCAAGAACTCGTGGTCGTCCACTGTGCCGCCCCCTGCCAGAGGCGGCAGGCTGGGATATCCCCCGGCAACGTGGACCTCCCGCGCGGCCAGGATCCACAAATCAACGATGCGCTCGACGTTGATCGGCTCACCGTCGCGCCAGCCCCCTTCGGGGCCACTCACGTTTGGCTCATTGTAGAGCTCGTAGTAGTGGACGCCCATGTCAACGGCGCTTCCCACCAGTTCGGTCAGATGCTGGTAGGGCTCGTTGAGGGGTATGTACACGCGCATAATCGGCTCGATGCCATTGGCCACCAACTGCTCGATCAAGTACGGGTTGGTCACCTCCAACCGGTCATCCTGCAAGAACGTGACCCATTTGACGTTCATTGCCTTCAATTCCGAGACGAAATAGTCGACGACATCTGCATCCATCGGCTGGGTGGTGGGCGGCCAGTGTACGCCTCGTCCGTTGTCGCCTGCAGGACGAGGGTAATTGGCCAGCGGATTGGCGTCGGGTTGCGGTTTGACTTTGGCTGCCCAGCAGTCCCGGTCGCCGTTGGCACACAGCAGACATGCCTCGTGCAGCCGGGGGCGAGCCTTCAGCGTGTCAACAACTGGCTCTTGATCACCTTCGCGATCGTGGTACCAGGCATTGATTTCCCAGTTGGGCTCATCGTATTCCAGAGCGTGCTGGGCCAGCAACCACGTCATGGTGGCGAAGTAGTAATCGGGCGCATCGTCCAGCATGTAATCCGCTGACCAGAGTGTCCACTCAGCCACAGTCTGGCCGTCTACAGCCGGATACCGTGGGTCCTCGCCAGAGCCACGAGTAGCGCCTCCCTCCGTGGAGATCATTGGGATATCAAAGCCAAAAAGATCGTGGAACTGGTTGCGGAAGGCGATGAAGTGGAGGAAGTTGGTTGTGTCATCATAGAGGTTGTCGCCCAGGAAGAAACCTCCCGGTTGGCGAGCCGTGGCCCGAGTCTGGTTGATCTGTGCTGCTTGCTCCTCAGTCAGTTGGTAGCGAGCTGCCTCTTCGCTCGTCAGAGGGCGACCGGTTAGGTTGACCTCGTCGTATGGGTAAGTGGGTGGGTGATTGATGTTGTAGTTGTGAATCGGTGCCCACGAGAAGTAGAGAACGTCCGTGTTGCCTTGTTCCTGCAGGGCGCTGAAGAAGCGGTAGAAGAAGTCCTCCTGCCAGCCCTCTATCTTCTGAGAGGGTGCAAAAAACGAGGGGAGGCTGGGATAGCCGCCGGCCAGGTAGATCACGCGGGCGGCATTGGCCCACGCCTCAGCCAGGTACTCCGGCTGCGGCACCCCGCCCGGCTGGCACCATCCGCCGCTCTCACCGGTCTGGTTGGGCTCGTTGTACAGCTCGTAGTAGGGCACTCCCTTGGCCACGTAGTGGCGCACCAGCGAATCAAGTTCATCCGGGTCATAAGGGTGATTGCATCGTTGATAGATGCGCAGGACGGGCATAATGCCCCGGCTCACCAGATCATCAATGGTGTGATCGTAGTCGCGGCCGGACGTGCCGTCGTTGAGCAGCTTGACCCATCTGATGTTCATTCTTGCCAGTTCCGACACGAAGTAGCTGGTTGCCTCATCCGATTGCGCGTAGAGATAGGTGCTCCAGTGCACACCCAGGCCGTTGTCATCGGGCGGGCGCGGGAATGCCGAAAGTGGCAACGGCGCCGTGGGGAAAGGCGATACCGGCGTGACGGGAACCGGTGTGGCTGTGCCTGGGGGAGGCGCAGGAGTGGGGGACTGGAGGGGAACCGGTGTTGGCGTGGCAGTGGCTGGCGCTGTCGTCATCGTGGGTGTGAGGGTGGAGGTGCTGCTGGGAGAGGGAACGGTGGGGCCGGGGGAGGGTTCAACGGGGCCCCGGCACGCGGCTAGGCTCAGGAGCAAAAGGACCAACACGGAAAGCCATCTCTTCATCCCAACTGTCCTCTGAGGCAGATCAACTGTGTGCCCGAGATGCTTGGCAGGACTTTCGCCACCTCTGTTTTGCCTACGCCTGCCTCTCCTTCCAGGAATAGCGGTTTGCTGAGCTCTTTGCTGCCAGGAAGATCACGGTGGAGAGTGCCCGGTCCGCGATGTAGTGCTAGTCGGGCATAGCTTGCTGGGTGTTCTCGATTGTGTCAAACATGGGGACCGTACTTTGCCTGGACCACTTGCGCCATAATGCTCAGCGCGATCTCGCCGGGCGACCGGCCGCCCAAACGCAGGCCAATCGGGGCATGCAGGCGGGCCAGCTGGGCTTCAGTCAGTCCCAACTGGCGAAGCCGCTCGAGACGTTTGGCGTGTGTACGGCGGCTGCCCAATGCCCCAACGTACCGTGCGTTGCTGCTCAACACAATCTGCAGGGCGGGATCATCCAGCTTGGGATCGTGCGTGAGTACCGTGACGTAGGCCGATTCATCCAGTTGCATACTGGGCAGCACTTCTTGTGGCCACTCCTTCACCAGCTGGGTAGCGTGTGGAAATCGCTCACGGGTGGCGAAGGCGGCGCGCGGATCGACGACGACCGTGTCGAAGCCCACCAGGTTGGCCAGCGAAACCAGCAACTCGGCCACGTGAACGGCGCCAACGATGATCAAACGCGGCACGGGAGGGTACACCTCAATGAACAGGGCAGGCCCATCTTTGAGATCCAGCGTTCCGCCTGTGCCTTGCGCCAGTAGCTCCAGAGCTCTCTCCGTGACCTGCTTCGTGTGATCGGGCAAGGAGAGATCACCCTCGGTGCTGCCATCGGCCAGCACGATCATCTTGTGGTTCGCCAGGTCGTCCGTGCCGTCGATCACGCTGACCACAGCCATAGGGCGACGTGCTTCCAGGTGTTGTCTCAGCGAATCATAGATGCCACCCCAGGCTGAGAATGGTTCAACCAGCACCTGGATGGAGCCGCCGCACGCCAGCCCTACTTCCCAGGCATCCTCGTCGGCAACGCCGAAAGCCATCAAGCGCGGTTGTCCTGACTTCAAGACTTCGGTGCCGGCTTCGATGACCGCACCCTCAACGCATCCAGCGCTCACCGAGCCTGCAATGGCGCCGCTGAGTGTCGTTGCCAGCTTGGCGCCAACCGGGCGTGGAGATGATCCCCACGTGCTGACCACGGTGGCAATGGCTATCTGTTCATTCTGTGAACGCCACGTTTCCAGGCTCTTGAGTATGTCGTCCATCGCGAAACCGATACGCCCCGGGTTCTCAGTTTCCAGTCAAGTGCGACCACACGTACGCGAGATGTGGCTTGCTGCTCGCGGGTCTTTGGCCACTCCACAGGTTGACGCCAGCGATCTGCTCGATCCGTCGTGCCCGTCAAACCTATTCGATGATGACTGTTTCCTCTGTTAGCAGGTGAACGCGTGACGAGCAATGCGATGCCGCGTCCTCGGCTGCTGCCTTGCCCTGGGGCGTGCCAAAGGCAGCCACCCGGGCGTCATTGTCGTCAAACCAGAATTCTGAGACAGCGTCACATGGCAGGGTAGGATCGTCCTCGAGCACCACGCTCATTCGGTAATGGCGAATGCCGGGCAGCTTCTTGCCCAGTGGGGGGTGTTCCTCCAGTGCCCACTGGCGGAACGCTTCCAGACTCATGCCTTCTTTGCGTTTGAGTAGTGAGATAACCTTGAGCATTATCCTTCCTCCGGGAGTTTATCTCCAATATTGCAGCTGGTGGTCGCAGCCAGCGACAGGGAAGCACCCCACGTTGATGGCCGTTCGCCCCCCGTCCGCCGATGACCAGACCATCGGTGAATGCGGACGGGGGGTTCAAGCTGATGGGGCAGGTGCCACTCGTTACACCAGAAGATGGTCGCTAATGGCTGGTGGCGTTCGGTGACTCTTCCAGTGCGTGCAGCACTTTTTCCGGCGTCACAGGATACTCGGTGAGACGCACGCCTATTGCGTTGGACACCGCGTTGATGATGGCGGGGATACCGGAATTGGCCGTCATCTCGCCCACACCTTTAGCCCCGTATGGTCCATTCACAGATGGGTACTCCAACACCACGCTCTCGATCTCCGGCGCTTCGTAGGGACCGGGAATCACGTATTCGCTGAAACTGCCGGGACTGTGGTCAGGGGCCGGATAATAAGGTGCCGTAGTCTCATATAGGGCATGCGATACACTCATAAAAGAACCGCCCCTGATCTGTCCTTTGACCAGGGCTGGATTGACCTGGCGACCCCCCTCGTAGGCACTCTTCAGGCTCAGGACGGTTACCTCACCGGTCTCAGTGTCCACCTCCACATCGGCCACCGAGCAGGCGTGTGCCTCGGTCGAGTCAGGGTCCATCTTGCCCGTCTCCGGATCCACATCGCTCTTGGGTTTCATATAGATTCCACGTCCGGAGATGGTCTTTCCGTACTTGAAGTGCGCAGCCAACGCCAGGTCCACTATGTTGATCGAGCGGTCGGGTGAGCCCTTGACCAGGATGTTGCCCTGGCCGTCCGTCTCCAGATCGTCCGGACTGACCTCCAATTCATCGGCGGCCACTTCCATCATCACCTTGCGTGCCTCCTCGGCCGCCATAATGATAGCGTTGCCCACACGGTGAGTAGCCCGGCTGGCAAACGTGCCCATACAGTGAGGGCCTGTGTCAGTGTCACCAGTGTTAATCAGCACGTTCTCGAAGGGCAGGCCCAGTGTCTCGGCGCCGATTTGTGCCAGCACCGTCTTGAGCCCCTGTCCCAGGTCGGTACTAGCGAGGGAGATCATGAAAGTGCCAGTGGTAGTGGCGTGGATGAGCGCCTGGCTTGGATCGCCGCCCAGATTCATACCGGTAGGATAATTGACCGCTGCAATGCCAGTTCCTCTTAGCTTGGCCATGTTACACCTTCTCCCTGTCCCAAGAGTTCATAGCGAGCGATCTATCAGACAATCCGTGGCCTACCATTTCAGCGGCGGCCTGCATTGTCTCGATGAGCGTCGCATCCTCGACTATCTTCTGATGCGGTTTGATGTCACCGTTGCGATAGGCATTGACGAACCGAATCTCCCATGGGTCCATGCCAATGGTCTCCGCAATCTTGTCCATCTGCACTTCAATTGCGAAGGAAGCAGGGGTAACGCCGAAACCACGCATAGCGCTGGCCGGTTGCCGATTCGTGTAGACGCAGTAGGCGTCGATCCACACGTTTGGGATTGCATAGGGGCCGGCGACGTTGGCAGCGTGTTTTGTGACCGCGTACGGGGTGTGACGGTTGTAGGCCCCGGAGTCCGCGTAGGATGTTATCTGGCGGGCGATGATCTGCCCGTTTTTCATAACCCCGTCCTTGTAATACAGCCGCCAAGCGCTGCGGGTGGACGAAACGCGCATCTCCTCCTCGCGCGTATACCTAAACTTCACAGGCCGTCCCGTCTTCATAGCGCCCAATATGGCAATGGGTTCAACGATCACATCCACCTTGCCGCCAAAGGCGCCACCTACCGTGCCGCCAACAAAGTGCAGCTTGTTGAACGGCAGCTGCAAGATCAAGGCCGTGTTGTCCAGGGTGAAGTAGAGCGCCTGGGTATTGGTATAGACTGTGTATCGTCCATTCGGCTCGGGCTTGGCAACGCAGGCTGTCGTCTCGGTCGGTGCGTGCTCGATGGGGCTGGTCTGGTAGCGCTCCTCCACGATGTAATCGGCCTCGCCAAAAGCTCTCTCCACATCGCCCAGGCGCACGCGGCGACAGTGGTGGCCTTCGTAGACGAAGTGGTTGGTGCCCCACTCTTTCAGGATGGGGGCGTCAGGCTTCAGCGCTTCCTCCACATCGAAAACGGCCGGCAACTCCTCCAGGTCCGGTATGACTCTGGAGGCTGCTTCCACGGCGGCGTCTTCCGTTTCTGCCAGGATGGCGGCGATTGGTTCACCCTTGTAGAGTACCTTGTCTTCGGCAAGCACGGGCTCCTCATCAGGCCCAACGCCGATCAAGCACAGGATCGTGTAGATGTTCTTGGGGACATCCTGATGCGTCAAGGCCCGGACGAAGCCAGGCACTTCCTCGGCTGCTGAGAAATCAAGGCCCTTGATGCGGGCATGGTGCACCGGGCTGCGCACCATTTTCAGATAGAGCATGTCAGGGAATGTGATGTCATCGACGTAAACAGTTTTGCCCGTCACGTGTCCGACGCCGTCGCGCCGGGGGACAGATTTGCCGACTACGTTCAACTTCTTTTCGGATTCAGTCATCATTCCGATCTCCTTGTCTCTCTATCCGTCATTCAGCCGACGGGCGGCGTCCTGAGCCGCCTCTATGATGGGCTCGTAGCCGGTGCAGCGACAGAGGTTGCCGGCTATCGCCTCGATGATTTCCTCTCGGGTCGGTTGAGGGTTGCGATCCAACAGAGCCTTTATCACCATGATCATGCCAGGGGAGCAATAGCCACACTGGATGGCGTAGTTCTCAAAGAAGGCTTCCTGGATGGGGTGCAGCCCCTCCGCTGGGGTCAGGCCCTCCAGCGTCGTGATCTGCTGTCCGACTACGTCCTCGACCGGCAACAGACAAGATGCCATCGGCTCTCCGTTGACCAGCACCGTGCAGCTGCCGCAGCCACCTTGCTTGCAGCCCGCTTTTGTGGCCGTGTAATGCAATTGCTCGCGCAACACAGTCTGCAGCGTTGTCAGCGGCTTTGCCATCACCTCAACATCACGACCGTTCAGATTGAAGTTGACAATCTTGGATGTCATGCGTGTTTCTCCTATCCGGCAATCTGCGCCAGTGTGCGGCGCACGTACACATCCGTCATCTTGCGCCGGTACCATTCGCTTGCGTTCGCGTCGGTGAACGGCTCGCACTCCTGGGAAGCGGCTGCACCCGCGCCAGCAATGGCTTGCTCGTCCAGAGGCGAGCCGACCAGCGCTGCTTCGGCCTGGGTGGCCCGGATGGGGTGGGCTCCAACGCCATTCAGGGCAATTCGGGCATCTGTCACACTCTGGCCTTCCACAATGATGTGTGCTGCCACGGTGACTACGGCCGGGGTATTTGCATGCTTGCGTCCCAACTTGCTGAAGGCTGTCTTGCCTTGAGGAATTGGCACCTGCAGTTCGGTCACCAGCTCACCGGGAGCCAGCGCTGTGGTCAAAAAGCCTGTGTAGAATTCGGATAGTGGAAGAAGGCGGTGCCCGTCACTGTCGCTCAGCTTGACCTGGGCATCTAGGGCAAGCAGTGCCGCGGCAAAATCGCCGGCTGGCGGTGGTGCAAACAGATTGCCGCCGACCGTGCCCATATTGCGAATCTGCCAGCCACCGATGTGTCGTGCCGCCTGCTGCAAGAGTGGGACGGTCTTGAGGGCGAGCATCTTGGTGAAAGTGGCGGTTGCTCCAATTATCACCGCACCGTTGGAACTGATGGCGGTGTCAAGCCCGGCATGCCGCAGACCCATCACCTTTTCCGGCATGGAGATCCCTTCGTTGATGAGCGGCATGGCCAGTGTCCCTCCGGCCATCACCAGAAGATCAAGGCCGTGCTCCGCCAACAATCTCGTTGCCTCATCCAACGATTTCGGCAAGAAGTACTCTTTGGTAGCCAAATCAACACCTCCTGACTAATCTAGGACGGCGAAGAAGCGAGCCGGCGCTCCTTCGGCGCCCCGCATCTTGATGAACGGAGCAAAGAACTGAAAGCGACCTTCGGTCGGCAGCTGGGACAGGTTAGTCATCTGCTGCATCAAGATTGCTCCATTCTCCAGTATTATCTTGTGGATGATGAACTCCTCTGACGTGAAGTCAGGCAGTCGCGCACAGTACTCGCTGAAGCAGTCGAATCCAACAGCCTTGGCGCCCTTATCAATGAGCCATTGGGCCGCTTGGGGGGAGCAGTAGGGCGACTCCAGGTAGTAAGTGGGGAAGTTGCCCCATTGCTTCTCAGTCCAATCGGTGCGCACCAGCACAATGTCGCCTGGACGGATAACCGGCGCGTGCGCTTCAAGATCGGCCACCGAGATTTCGTGGTTGGCCTGCGCGAAGCTGAGATCGACCACCAGGGCGTCGCCACACACTCGATCGAGGGAGACGTCAACGGCTGTTTCGCCATCCGCCTGCACGTGTCTGGTGAAATCCACGTGTGAGCCGGTGTGAAGCACCATTTCTACCTTGCTGGCCTGCCAGAAGCCTGGACCCCGGTGGCTGCTGGTGAGCTTCAGCCTGACATCGACAGAGGGAGGGCTGAGCGTATCCTCCCCAATGGGGACAGACAGATCAATGATTCGCATGGAGCCTCCTGTCCTGATCAGATTCCAATTCTCGGTTCAGTCTTGCCAGTCCTTGTTTGATCAGTGTCTGAGCTACGCCCTCGATGAGGCGGGAGCTGAGTCTGCCCAGTGCACCTGTGATCAGACCCTGGCCTTCGTACTCCAGCAAGGTCTTGTGTCCGTTCACCTCCTTGAGCCTGAATGATGCTGTGCCCTTGATGGAGCCCGTCGCCCCGTCTACCTCGCCTTCGAACGTACAGTATTGGGGTTCGTCGTACTCGACCAGCCTGACGGCGGTCTGATACTTGCCGACGATTGCTGGCAGTCCGATGTCTATCTGTCCTCTGTATTCGTCAGCGTTGACCTGCTCGATCGCTTGACATCCAGGAATCAGCCCCATGAGAGACTCGGGGTCAAAGATGCGCGGCCAGATGTTCTCTGGAGATGTGTCAAACGTGTAGCTGCCAGCTATCCTTATCATCAATTCGTCCTGGCGTTTCGTCAACGTGCTGCTATACACCTGCGATCGGTTTGCTCGATGTGCTTACGGAGCGGCGTGCGATACTACCTTGAGGCTTCCCTCCACGTGGCGCAGGTGTTGAAGCATAGCCTGTCGGGCTGCCTCGGGATTACGAGCTGCGATTGCCTCCACTATGGCCCGGTGGTCTTGTGCCGATTGCTCACGGACTCCGGGTATGTCGGTGGTTATGCTGCGGCTGGCGCGGCTGAGCCGACTGATGCTGGCCATAAAGCGGCTGAGCATAGGGTTGTCAGCGATTTGGGCGATTCGGTCGTGGAGTCTGATGTCGACTTGGAGGAACCTGTCCGCGTCATCCACGCTATCAGTGGATTCGACCAGGATTGACTCGATGGCTGAGATGTCGTCGTCCTGAGCCCGCTCTGCGGCCAGTTCGGCGCACCCTGCTTCCACGATTCTGCGAGCCTCGAACAGCTGGAGGAAGGTGGAGTCCTCCAGCGAGAAGATGAATTCGAGATGCTGAGTGAGCAGCTCCGGTTCCAATGTGGTGACGTAGATGCCGTCGCCCTGAGCGATCTCGATGACGTTCATAATGGCCAGGGCGCGCAGTGCCTCCCTGAGTGACGGTCGGCTGACGTTCAGGGTGGCAGCCAGCTCCCGCTCCGGCGGCAACTTGTCCCCAGGGCCAATCTCCCCAGACTCAATCATGGAGAGTATTTCTTTGACGATTTCCTCGGAGAGCACCTGTTTGCGGAGTTCTCTGAACTTCATTTCAGGTCCTGGGAATGGATTAGGTAAAATGGCCTGACCAATTCCTATCTTATCACATTGTCCTGTGATTGTCAAGGGTTTTTGACACCGAGCCGGACGTAGTGTAGACTCGGAGACTCAAATGAAGAAATCGGAATAGGCGAAGGGTCTGTGTCTCGAATCGGGTGACAGGTTCAACGCTGGGCGTTCGGAGGATAGATATGCTTCTGGGCAAGGTGGTCGGGACACTGGTTTCCACGCGCAAGGATGAGAAACTTGAGGGAGTGAAGCTCCTGGTCTTGCAGCGGCTGAACGTCGATGGTGAGCCGCACGATGGGTATGCGATCGCCGTGGATGTGGTGGGAGCTGGAGTAGAGGAAGTGGTGATGTATACCAGCGGCAGCCCTGCGCGCCAGACGACCGTCACCGACCGGCGTCCTTGTGATGCCGTCGTGATGGGGATCGTGGATACGTGGGAAGTTGGGGGGCAGGTCAAGTATCAGAAGAGGTAGTATCGGGGCCAACCTGCACTACCAGCACTTTGTCCACTCGTCTTCCATCCATATCCATCACCTCGAAGCGCAGCCCACCCCATTCAAAACTATCGACCACAGCTGGAACGCGGCCGAGGCGCATCATTATGAAGCCTCCCAACGTCTGATAGTGCTCTCTCTCCTCTCCGGGCAGTCTCTTGATTCGGAATATCTCCTTGAAATCGTGCACCGGCAACATGCCATCAAACAACCAGGAGCCGTCTTGACGCTGGACTGCCTGTGGTCTGTCCATCTCTATGTCACCGACGATCTCTTCCAGGATGTCATTGATGGTGACCATTCCCTGAAGGCCACCGTATTCGTCTATCACCAATGCCAGGTGTAGCTCGGACTTCTTGAACAATTCGAGCACGTTTGACGCGAGCGTGCTCTCCGGTATGAAGATGGGGGCGTGCAGCGATTCTTTCAGGTCAATGGACTGACTTGCCAGACTGGTGACCAACAAGTCCTTTGCCCGCACCACGCCCAGGACGTTGTCAAGGTCGCCTTGACACACCGGAAAGAGGTTGTGCCGTTCGCTGGATACCAGATGGCGGATTTCGTCAATCGTGTCGTCAATTGAGAGCCACGCAATATCGGTCCTGGGCGTCATCAAAGCACCGATCCGTCGGTCGTTCAGCCGAAACACGCCTTCGAGCATATCTTGTTCGGTTTCCTCAAACACCCCGGCTTGAGTGGCCTGTTCGATCAGGACCTTGATTTCCCCTTCCGTCACCGGCGGTTCTGCAGACGTCAGGACGCCGAATGCGCGAAGCACAAACTCAGTTGACAGACTTAGCAGGTGAATGATGGGTGAAGTGATCCTGGACAATGTGCGCATCGGCCCGGCAACAGCGCAGGCGATCCTCTCGGAGCTGTGCAGAGCCAATCGCTTGGGAACCAGTTCGCCAATGACAAGCGACAGGTAGGTAATACAGATCACGACAATGGCGACGGCAACAGCTTCGCTGTAGGGTGCCAGCCAGCTGATCTGGCTCAACTGGGTTGCCAGCGTCTCAGCGATTGTCGTTCCTCCAATGGCGCCGGACAGTATGCCGATTGCTGTGATGCCAATCTGTACGGTGGAGAGGAACAGGTTGGGGGTGTTGGCCAATTCAAGGGCAGCGCCTGCTTTTGCATTGCCCTCGTTGGCCCACTGTTTCAGTCGCGCCTTGCGCGCTGCGACGAAGGCGGCCTCCGACATGGCAAGGACCCCGTTGACAATCACCAGCATCAGGATCAACAGCATTTGCATAGAAATCGAATACATCCCAAGGATCTCCTGTGATATTCAACATCACCGAGCGTCGCGTATGTGAACAGAACCAATAGTGGGCCACGCAGTTCCTGCCGGACGTGTGTACTGGGGCCAACTCAAGGAAAGGTGAGACGTTCCGTTACGCCCGGGATGATGATCCTGCGTATTGCAGCAGTGGGAAGTGCCTTATCAGGCACCTTGTGCGCAGAAGCGACGGCGATGCACCCGCTTAACTGGGTTGCCTGAAGGTCCATCACATGCCCAGCTCCGCCCGTGCGCGTATGTAGTGGAGTATCTGTTCCCGTGACAACACACCCAGGAGCTGGTTGCCCTCCAGTACCGGCACCTGAGCGACGTTTGCGTCGTCCATGATTCTCAGAGCGGTTATCAGCTCCGTGTCGGGGCTGACCCGTACCAGCCGGTCCCACGGCACCATGGCTTGCTCAGCAGTGACCTGACCCCATTCGGGGCGTGGCAGTTGGGTCACATCGCGTAGGGATACCATGCCCTGCAAGACGTTGCCATCGGTCACGAAGAAACATCGCTGACCGCGACCCAGGATGCTTTCCTCAACCAGCTGTTCCAGCAAGATGTGCCCAGGCACTCGGGCACAGTCACGGCGCATCACCTGGCCCGCCTCGACCCCTCGCAGAGAATGCTGGAGATTGGACTGTGCGTAGCTGCTGGCGGCGGCGTTCTGCAAGAACCACCCAATGAGAACCAGCCAAAGACCATTGAAGACGTTACCGGTAAGCACAGTCAACAGCCCCACCCCGATGAATCCGAACGCGGTGATCTGCCCGGTGAGAGAGGCCATTTGGTTGGCCCGGTAGAAGCTACCGCTAAGGCCCCAAACCGCAGCCCGCAAGACTCGCCCGCCATCCAGCGGGAAGCCGGGGATCATGTTGAAGGCAGCCAGTATGAAGTTGATCCGCATAAGCCAGAGACTGGGTGCGGCCAGATATGAAACGTGCCGATCAAGGAAGTAGATGCTTCCAAAGACACCTGCCAGGGCCAGACTGGTCAGGGGGCCGGCAATGGCGATGCGGAATTCGGTTCCGGCAGTCGGAGGTTCCTCCCCAATCTGCGCTACACCGCCGAAGATAAACAAGGTGATGCCGCGGACCGGGACGCCATAACGAACGGCGACGAATGAATGTCCCAGCTCGTGAGCAAGCACAGACCCGAAGAACAACAGACTGGTTATCGCTGCCAGCAGCCAGTAGGCCGGCCCAGGAATGTCAGGATATCCCTCAGGGAAGTAGCCTGAAGCCAGTGACCACGTGACCAAGCCAAAAATGAGGAACCAGCTTACGTGCAGTCCGATGGGAATGCCCCATAACCGTCCCAGTCTTATGTTGGCTGTCACGCCTACAAACCCCCTCGTGCGTGTGAAGGGATGGGATTCACCGCTGCGCGGTCAGCACACGTTTCCCAGCCCCATGCGACCATCACGTGTTGCGGCATCAAGTGTGACTTGAGCCCATTATACACTCGTTTTCCGGTCAGTCATAGTGTGGGGAAGGCATGCTGGCATCCCTCAGAAGAAAACTCCCGCAGGCATGCTAGCCTGCGAGAGAACAAGGCGCAACCGGTCTTCCGTCTCCAGGGGGGACACCACTGGCCTAGTAGAGGAACATAGGTTTGCCATCAACGTGACGAATCTTGGGGCGGTACTCGTCCACATCGTACAGCTCGTCTACGTCAACTCGCTTCACGCCTTCTGACAGGGTCGCCATAGGGATGTTTGTGTATTTGCCCTGCCGGATCGCGACCATCCGACCGGTCTTGCCCCCTGAAATCAGGTCCATAGCCATGTTCGCATAGTTGAACCCGACCATCAGGTCCATAGAGTCCGGTGCTCCACTGCGCATCAAGTAGGCTACCTGTTGGTAGAGCGTGCGCTCGCCGGTGAGTTTCTTCAACAAGTCGGAGGTTTCAGTCCCGATACCACCCAGCTTCCGGTGCCCGTACGCATCGGCCTTCCCGTACTCCACTATGCCTTCACCCATAATGCTGGCGCCTTCGGAAATGGTAATCATGGCATAATTACTGGGATTGCTGCGCTTGTCTTCCATCACCAGCTTGGCCAGCTTCTCCGGGTCGAACGGGACTTCGGAGATGATGGCGCGGTCCACGCCGGCCAGGTAGGCTGCAATCAGAGAGGTCTCGCCCGAATTGCGTCCGAACAACTCGATGACGCCGATTCGCTCGTGGGAGCCGGCCGACGTGCGCAAGCTGTGAATGAAACGGACGCTGCGGGTGACGGCAGTGGAGAAGCCGATGCAATAGTCTGTCCCATATACATCATTGTCCATCGTCTTGGGGATGGCGATGACACGCATACCCTCCTCGTGCAGGCGAAGGCCGTAACTCAGGGTGTCATCTCCTCCTATCGGGACCAACACGTCTATCTCAAGGCGTTCGAGGACGTCCAACACGTGAGGTGTGCAATCGTGAATCTGTCCATCCTCGGGGTCGAAGTCTGCCCCCCGCAAGAAATCGGGGAGGTCGGCGCTGGCCACGTGTGAGGGACGCGTGCGTGATGTGTGCAGAAAAGTGCCGCCGGTGCGGTCCACGGTGCGCACAGCATGTTTGTCAAGGCGGATGACACGTTCCCAGTTCAGGCTATCATCGCCGAGGTCGTAGTGGAGAGGCCCCCACCAACCCCGTCGGAAACCCAGGACCTCGTATCCTTCTTCTTGGGCTCGGTACACCAAAGCTTTGATGGTCGGATTGAGGCCGGGGACATCGCCTCCGCCAGTGAGTACTCCGATTATCATCGTATGACACTCCTGAATCTAAGGGGGAATCAGTTGTGTTTGGGCCTGGCCGCTTTTGGTCTCCCATTGCAGAGGGCGCAGATCAGCCGTTCTGCTCGCGGCGATGAAGTGCAGTATAGACCACATACGCCTCTCTGTCAAAGGGGGACTGATGGGTTTCACTCTTGACGGCCGTTTTCCACCCTGACCGCGGCTGCGCCCAGCAGATGGATCAACTTCTGCTGCAACTCCACGCAGTTTCGGGTGGTGGCGTTGGGGAAGTCGAGATGGATGCTGCCGCGCTCGTTTGTGATCACGAAGCTGAGCGTGTCCTCCTCACCCTTGATACTGGTGAGCAGATCGTGGACGGTCCGCACCTGTTGTCGGTCCTGGTCGGGGTGGCCGGTCCCGTGCATGGTGACCTGCACGTGAGTCGGGGACTGAACCTCGACGGTGGCGTCAAGAGGTGCTGAACGGGGTCCGGGTTCGGGTTCCGGCGGTTGGTCTGCTGGGAGGGCGTGGGTAATCCTGTCGTCCACAGTCTGGCACACGATCTTCGGCCCCTTACCCCCTTTGGTGTCAACTGTGCCACGCACAACCACGAATTTCCCTGCCTGCCAGATATCGCGGGTCTCTTCATAGAGTCGTGGGAAGACAACCAGTTCGATAGTAGATTGCACGTCTTCTAGCTCGACAAACAACATCGGCCGGCCGTTCTTGGTGAAAATCTGGCGCACCCGGCTTATCATGCCAGCCACCGTTACCTTGTGTCCAACCATCGTCTCGTCAATCTGCCCAAGGAAACAGGTGACCGCGTCGCGTATCTTGGCCATCAGAGATTGCATCGGGTGCTCGGACACATAGACGCCGACCAGTTCCTTTTCCCATCCCAACATCTCGCGACGAGAGATATCCTCGATTTCCGGCAACGGATAGAAGATGGAGCCGGTCGCCGGCGCATTGAAGCCGCTCGTGTCGAACATGCTCATTTGACCCGCAGACGCTGCCTGGTGAGTCTGGCTGGACAGGCCCATCATTCGGTCGAGCACAGCCAGCAGCTGCGCTCGTTGGCCAAGGGGCCGCAGAGCTCCTGCCTTTATCAGGCTCTCCAGAGCACGCCGGTTCACCAGTCGCAGATCCACAACGCGACAGAACTCATCGACATTGGCAAACGGGCCATTCTCGGAGCGCGCTTGCAGGATGACTTCAACGGCGCCTTCGCCTACATTCTTCACTGCCCCCAGTCCGAAACGGATGGCCGAACCCTCCGGCAGATCCTCAATGACGAAATCCACATCGCTGGTGTTGACGTCGGGCGGCAGCACCTGGAATCCCATTGTCCGGCATTCCCCAATGAGCAGTCCCACCTTGTCGGTGTTGCCGCGCTCTACCGTGAGCAGCGCGGTCATGTACTCCGCTGAGTAATGCGCTTTTAGGTACGCGGTCTGACACGTGATGACGGCATAGTCGGCCGCGTGTGCCTTGTTGAAACCGTAGCGAGCGAAAAACTCAATGTCATCAAATATCCTGTTGGCCGCGTCTTCGGGGATTTCTCGCTCGACAGCGCCGTGTACGAATTTCTGCCGGTGCTGGCGCAGCTCTTTCGCCTTCTTCTTGCCCACTGCCCGCCGCATCAGATCTGCTTCGCCAGGAGAATAACCTGAGAGATGTGAGGCCATCTGTATGATCTGTTCCTGGTAGACGATGATACCGTAGGTCTCCTCCAGGATCGGCTTCAATGCGGGATGGCGGTAGGTCACCGGCTCGCGACCATGCATGCGATCGATGTAGTCGTCGATGTACTCCATCGGGCCGGGGCGGTACAGACTGATCGTGGCCACGATGTGCTCGAATCTGGTTGGCTTCATAGTCGTCAGAACTCGCCGCATGCCAGCGGACTCGACCTGAAAGATGCCTGTTACGTTGCCGCTGCTCAGCAGATTGAATGCCTTTTCGTCATCAATGGGGATGGTATCCAGGTCCAGCTTCACACCGTGCCTGGCTTCGATCAAGTCGCACGCTTTACGCATGATCGTCAGTGTTGAAAGGCCGAGGTAGTCGACCTTCAGCAGGCCAATCGACTCGAGTGCTTCCATCGTGTATTGGGTGATGGCAGCGCCTGTGCCCCCTTTGGTGGGGCGATGCAGGGGGGTGTACTCGACCAATGGCCTATCAGCCACAATGACACCGGCGGCGTGTGTGCTGGCGTGACGGGCCACTCCTTCCAGGTGCATCGCCGTATCAATAAGCTGCTGGATGTAATCCTCGCTCTCATACACCTCTCTCAGTTCCTGTGACTGCTCCAGCCCGTGACTGATCTTCACTTTGGGTCCGCCGGGTATGAGTTTGGCGATGCGGTCTACCTCCGGCAGCGGAATATCCATAGCACGGCCCACGTCACGGATCGAGGCACGAGCACCCATCGTGCCAAACGTGATGATCTGAGCTACGTTATCCTTGCCGTATTTGTCAATGGTGTAGTTGATCATCTCGTCCCGTCGGTCGTCGGGATAGTCCAGGTCTATGTCAGGCATGCTGACGCGTCCGGGATTGAGGAAACGTTCAAACAGAAGACGGTTGGCGAGGGGGTCCAGGTTGGTAATGCCGATAGCGTATGCCACCAGGCTACCGGCGCCGGAACCACGCACGTTCCACCAGATATCGCGCTGTCGAGCGAACTCACAGAGATCCCACACGATGAGAAAATAGGTGTCAAACCCCATATCGTGGATAATCTTGAGCTCGTGCTCCTTGCGTGTCTGCACCTCGTCGCCCGTC
>JAUVRU010000401.1 GCA_030597485.1 Anaerolineae bacterium | reverse complement strand
ATGGCCAGGGTCAGCGATCCGGCCAGGATGGACGTGCCGAATTGCAGAAACAGGACGAACAGCCCCAACCCAAACAACCCATACACCACCGACGGTATCCCCGCCAGGTTGACGATGGCCAGTCGGATGGCCCGGGTCAGCGTGGTATCACGGGCGTATTCGGCCAGGTAGATGGCGCCGCCCACTCCCACCGGGATGGCTGCCAGGGCTGTTCCCAGGGTGAGCAGCATAGTGCCGACGATGGCTGGCAGGATTCCCCCTGCCTTCATCCCATCCCGCGGCATGGCGGTGAGGAACTCCCAGCTGATGGCGCCGGCCCCGCGCACCACGATGGTGCCGACGACGAACAGAATGGGCACCACCACCACCAACGCGGCCAGGCTGAGGGCGGCGAAACCAACAGACTGCACCAGGTGCCGTCTCATCAGCGCAGTCCCCCACGTCGCCGCTTCTGGAACATCGGCCCGGCCGCGGCCAGGTTGATCAGGAAGGTGAGCACAAACAGGATGACACCGATGCCGAACAGGGCCTGGAAGTGGATACTTCCCTGGGCTACCTCCCCCATCTCGGCGGCAATGGTGGCCGTCATGGTTCGGGCGGGACGGAAGAGGGAATCCAGGCTGAGAGGCATGCGGGCCGCGTTGCCGGTGACCATCATGACCGCCATCGTCTCCCCGATGGCTCGCCCCATACCCAACATGACCGCCATCACAATCCCCGAGCGGGCGGCCGGCACGACCACGCGCCAGATGACCTGCCAGTGAGTGGCGCCCATGGCCAGTCCGGCATCGCGGTAACTCTTGGGCACCGCGTCCAGGGCATCCTCGGCCACGCTGATCATGGTTGGCAGCGCCATATAGGCCAGAATCAGGGCGCCGGTGAAGGCGGTCAGCCCAGTGGGCACGTTCAAGGTGGTGCGCACCAGTGGGGCCAGCAGGGTCATCCCGAAAAAGCCCAGCACGACCGAGGGGATGCCGGCCAACACCTCAATCATCGGCTTGAGGATTTCCCGGGCCCAGTTGGGCGCCACCTCGCGCACGAAGACCGCTGTCGCCAGTCCCAGCGGGAGTGCAATCGCGATGGCCGTGGCCGTGACCAGCAGCGAGCCCAGCAGAAGCGGCAGGGTGCCGAACAGGTCAAAGGTGGGATACCAACGCGTTCCCAGGAGGTTTTTCGGTGGTACCTGGAAGAAGAAGGGCAGGCCCTGATTCAACAGGAACAGGAAGATGAGCACCACGAAGCCAATGGTGGAGAAACCCAGCACCCGGATGAGGGCTTCGATGAGGAACTCAGACCAGCGGGCCTTTGCAGTACTGTTATTGCCAGTTGTTGACGTCATACTGGATGTCTCACATTGTTATCCGCATTCTGGGCCACCTGGGCCGGCTAAGTACAGACAGACAGATGATGAATGATGGGCAAAAGCAATCGGAATGTGCCAGCAGCGTCGCTTGAACCACTGAAACACTGAATTCGCTGAATCCACTGAGCGTCTAGCCGTCTCAGCTGTCTTCAGTGTGGTCAACGTTTCAGTGATTCAGCATCTCACTGCCGGTCTCACGCGCCATCATCGGATGGGACCATTCAAGACCCCATTGTCTGCACCTAGCGCAAAGGAACGAATCCCAGCTCGAGAACCAACACCTGTCCATCATCGCTGCGCACCCAGTCCAGGTACTCCTTGATCAGCCCCGTTGGCTCACCGGCGGTGTACATGTAGAGCGGACGCGAGATGGGATACAGGCCGTTGTTGACCGTCTCCACCGAGGGTATCACGTAGGGGCTGTGGGCATCAACTGCAACAGGCAGCATCTTCTGGTCGGGGGTCACATAGCCCAGGCCGACGTAGCCGATGGCGGTGGGATTCTGTCGTATCTCCGCGCTGATTCCCTCGGACGAGGGCATCAACAACGTATCGGGCGAGAAGAGCAGGCCGCTGCCCTTGTCGCCCAGGCGGATCACATTCTCCAGGAAATACACGTAGGTTCCCGAGTTGGACTCGCGAGAGAGGAGCACGATGGGCCGGTCTTCCCCGCCCAGCTGGCTCCAATTGGTGAAACGCCCGGTGTAGATGTCAGAGATCTGCTGCAGCGTCAGGCCGTCCACCGGATTGGAGGGGTGAACGACGACGGCAATGGCATCCCGGGCCACGGTGAACTCCTGGGGAGTGGCACCGTTTTCCTGGGCCGCTTTGAGCTCCTCCACCTTCATGGCGCGTGAGGCGTTGGCTAGGTCCACCGTCCCGTTGATCAGGGCGGCGATGCCGGTACCCGACCCGCCACCGGTGACCGAGATGCGCACGTCAGGGTAAAGACGCATGTAGGTCTCTGCCCACGCCAGCGCCAGGTTGACCAGCGTGTCGGACCCCATGTGTTCCGCGGGGGTGGTGGCCGCCAGGCCGGGTTCGACCGTGGTGGACCCGGCCGGGCGACAGGCCGCCATGATCAGGGCACGGCCTATGAGAATCGCATATCTCCCCAGGCGCTGCGCCCGGGGCTGCCAGAGCCGGTGCCCTGGGCGCACGTGCGGGGAGCGGGGGTATGAGACCCGGCGGCGTGCCCGCCCAGGCAGGCAATAGTGCGCTGAGGACACAGACTGACTCACAGTCGTTGCCATGCCTTGGTGTGATCCGGTTGGCAGCGAAGAGGCCAACACCAGGATCGAAGCAAAAGCGATGGTATGAGTGCTATGAAGGAAACGGGCGCTCGATGCAACGTTATGCTCAGAATACGGATATCACTGGTTTTGGATATGGGTGCCGCTGGCAGAAAACCGACCGTGCCGGCGTGGGGGGCGAAACGATTGCGGCCGCTCGGTCCTCGGCGACAACAGCAGCTGTTCTGGTCTCGTCACTCCGCCGTGAATCTACCTGAGTTTGGGCGGATTGTCAACTGAAGGCACTTGACTTGCAGGGCAAACGCATCGAAATCCGGTCTTGGTTCACTCAACGCAAAAAGGGAGAAAAGAACGCAAAGATGCAAAGACGCTAGGACAGGATGTGACGGTTCAGCCACTCCCCCAATAGAACGCGGATGACGCAGATGCCCGCTGATTTTCGCTGCCTTATTGAGTCGTAGCTCGGAAGCATGGCAATCTACACCACTTGACACGACGCCAACGGTAGGGGCCAGGCAATCGAAGCGTAATCCTGAATAATGTAAGAATCTCCTCCCGATTGCCTGGCCCGTGCGACGGTTTCAGCTGAGACGAAACACACTTGTTCTTGGACGCCGATGTGGGGAGGCAGAAAGTCGTCGTACCCGGCGACCCTTCTGGGCGGCCCAAGTCTCCAGACTTGGGCCCCAGAATCGAATCGGTTGAAAAGCGGGGAGAAATGTGATATACTGGATGTAACCAAAACGCCTCCGGTTCAGTCCGGGGCAGTTCCGAACCAGGCGCACCCTTTCCCGCCGGCAGATTGGGATACGCCACCCTCCTGTCTCCAGTGCGCCACTGCTGTT
>JAUVRU010000206.1 GCA_030597485.1 Anaerolineae bacterium | reverse complement strand
TCGTGGGTACATTCTCACGATCACCTGGCAGCCACTGAGAAAGCGAAAGAACTGGTGCGGATGGCGGTGGCACGGGCAGCCCGGCTGGAACCGCTGCACTGCATCGAGGTGCCGGTGACAAAGCGAGCGCTGATAATCGGCGGTGGGGTGGCCGGCATACACGCAGCCCTTGCCCTGGCCGGCCAGGACATCGCGGTGGAGTTGGTGGAGCGGGAACGGGAGTTAGGCGGCAATCTGCGTCACCTGCGCTACCTGGTGGAAACTCCAGCCAGTACCTCTGCTCAGGAGCCCTGCGACCTGGTGTGGCGGGATGCCCAGGCATACCGGAAGGAACTGATTGCACAGATCAATGCCGCGCAGAACATTGCCGTCCACCTGGAGACGGAACTGCTGGAAACCCAGGGGTACAAGGGGAGCTTCACATCGGTGCTGCGCACCGGTGACGGCGAGGTCACCGTCAAGCACGGGGTGACAATTGTGGCCATCGGCGCGCGCGAGTACCGGGGAACCGAGTACGGCTACGGCAGCCACCCGCACATCCTGACCCAGCAGGAGTTTGAGGCACAGCTGGGCGACTCGCTGTACGGCGCATCTCACGGGCAGGAAACCGGCACCGACGTGGTGATGATCCAGTGTGTGGGGCCGGCGGAGGGTTACTGCAGCCGCACCTGTTGCACGGTAGCCCTGAAGAATGCGCTCAAGCTGAAGGAGCTCAATCCCTCTGCCCAGATCACGGTTCTCTACCGGGATATTCGCACCTACGGGTTCAAGGAGCGTCTCTATACCGAGGCTCGCCGGGCTGGGGTTCTGTTCATTCGCTACGACGGGGACCATAAACCAGAGGTGTGCTGGCCGGATCGTGATGGGGAGCAGCGCCGGTCGGCCGACGAACCGCTGGAGGTGCGCGTTTGGGAACCGATGCTGGGCCGGGAGATGGTGTTGCGGCCAGACACGCTGGTGCTCAGTACCCCACTGGTACCGGCCGAGGGGGCTGAAGATCTGGCCAACCGGCTGAAAGTGGGAGTCGACCTCGATGGCTGGTTGATGGAAGCCCACGTAAAACTGCGGCCAGTGGATTTCTCCACTGAAGGCCTCTACATGGCTGGCTCGGCGCACTATCCCAAACTGGTGGACGAAGTGATCACTCAGGCCCAGGCGGCAGCCGGCCGCGCGGCTACGATCCTGGCCCAGGATACGCTGGAGGTGGGAGGTGTGGTGGCTCAGGTCGAGCCGGAGGCATGTGTGGGTTGCCTCACGTGTGTTCGCTTCTGCCCATTCAACGTGCCTCAGATGCGGATTGATCTGTCCGGCGTGGGAGGAATCACCGGCGCAGCCTACATTGAGCCAGCCCAGTGCCAGGGGTGTGGCATCTGCGTTGCCGAGTGCCCGGCGCACGCAATTCAACTGATGCACTATCGCGGGATCCAGATGGAAGCAAAGGTGGAGGCCATGTTTGAGACGTGACCATGTGATTTGCGGACGTGGGTGGCTGCGATCTGCTCGAGGACCCGACAGGGACGTGGAGGGGTGAACCGATGAGTGCATCGGATTTCTCACCCGAGATTGTCGCTTTCTGCTGCCGGCATTGTGCCTATACGGCGGCTGACCTGGCTGGCTCTCTGCGGATCCAGTATCCGCCCAACATCAGAATCATCGAGGTGCCCTGCTCGGGGCGAGTGGAAATCGTGGAGATGCTTCACGCCTTTGAGCGTGGTGCCGACGGTGTGATGGTGGTCGGTTGACTGCCAGGAGACTGCCATTACCTGGAGGGTAATGTAGCCGCCGAGCGAAGGGTTAAGCGCATCCAATACTTGCTGGAGCAGGTCGGCTTAAACGGCAAGCGAATCGGGATGTTCAACCTGTCGTCGGCAATGGGGCCTCAGTTTGCCGAGATGGCCGATGACATGGTGCGGCGAATTAAGGAGCTGGGGCCCAGTCCGCTGCGTGGGCGCGAACAGGCGGCCGCGCCAGGAAGAGAAATCTGAGCCCGGCGATCCGGGATCGCGAGAGTGGGCATCCAGTCGAGAATCAATGGAGGTATCAGATGATAGTTGGAGAGCAGAAACCTCTGGCAGAGATCAAGGGAATGCTTGAGGATTACCGTAAGGTGTTGGTACTTGGGTGCGGCACGTGTGTCACTGTCTGCTTTGCCGGCGGCACCAAAGAGGTTGGCATCCTGGCCTCAAGCCTGCGCATGGCCACCCAATTGGATGGCAACGCCAAAGAGATGGACGAGGAGACCGTTCAGCGTCAGTGTGAATGGGAGTACATCGATCCGCTGGAGGAACGATTGGGGGACTACGACGCCATCCTCTCGTTGGGCTGCGGCATCGGTGTGCAGGCGCTGGTTGAGCGCTTTCCCAAGATGCGCGTGCTGCCCGGGCTGAACACCACCTTTTTGGGATTGCCTTCCGAGCAGGGAGTGTGGGAGGAGCGGTGCCAGGCGTGTGGAGAGTGCATTCTGCACCTGACCGCCGGCATTTGTCCTATCGCTCGCTGTTCCAAGCAGCTGCTCAACGGCCCGTGCGGTGGCTCGCAAGACGGCAAGTGTGAGATTGATCCGGAACTAGCTTGTGTATGGCAGCTGATCTACGAGCGGATGAGCGAGTTCGGGATGCTCGACAAGTTGATGGAAATACTGCCGCCAAAAGACTGGTCCACCAGCCGGGATGGGGGGCCTCGCCGCATTGTCCGCGAGGACCTGCGTTTGCCTGAGGACTATCAAGAAGGGGAGTCCTCGCCCTGAGGTGATACCAGGACGTGATAAGGAAAGCAGAATCGAGAGTTCCACCCAGCGTTTTCCGCCGTGATGCGCTGAACACAGTCAATGTGGGAGGACATAGACATGACCGACACCTCGACCAACGGCTACAAATCTGGCAGCAACCTGGAGCGGGTACTGGCAGCCGGACACTTCGCAGTCACCGGTGAGCTGGGGCCACCCAAGAGTCACGACGCTGAGGTGGTCCGCAGAAAGGCCGAATTCCTCAAAGGCCTGGTGGATGCCGTGAATCTCACCGACAATCAGACGGCCATTGTACGGTTGAGCAGCATCGCCGCTGGCGTTATCCTGATACAGGAGGGCCTGGAACCGGTTGTTCAGATGACCTGCCGTGACCGCAACCGACTGGCGATACAGTCCGATTTGCTGGGAGCAGCGGCCCTGGGGGTGAAGAATATCCTTTGCCTCTCAGGAGACCACCAGTCCTTCGGCAATCATCCCACAGCAAAGAACGTGCACGACGTCGACTCGATGCAGCTGATCCAGATGCTCAAGGACTTGCGCGACGAGAGCAAATTCCAGTGCGGCGAGGAGGTCGAAGGAGACAGCGGCCCATGCTTTTTCATCGGGGCTGCCGCTAACCCCTTCGGTGATCCTTTCGAGTTCAGGCCCTTCCGGCTGGGCAAGAAGATAGCTGCCGGTGTCGACTTCATCCAGACCCAGCTCATCTACGATATCCCTCGCTTCAAGGAGTACATGAAACGAGTGGTCGATATGGGCTTGCACGAGAAGGCGCACATATTGGGCGGAGTGGGACCACTCAAGAGCAGCGGCATGGCCCGATACATGCGAGACCAGGTGCCCGGCATGATCGTCGCTGATGAGTACGTCGATCGGATGACCGCCGCCGTCGCCGGCATTCCCAAGGAAGAGAAGAAGGCCCGGCGCGAAGCGTGGCGTGCCCAGGGCATAAAGATCTGCATCGAGCAGATACAGGAGATCCGGGAGATCGAGGGTGTGGCTGGCGTGCACATCATGGCCATTGAGTGGGAAGAGGCAGTCAAACCCATCGTTGAGGGGGCAGGGCTGTTGCCCAGGCCGCGGGTAGATGGAGAGTGACAACAGCACGACGGGCGTATACACGCAAGGGGACAACGTTGTAGCCCGGAGCGAGTTCGGCAGTGCGACGCGAGTCGCTGGTTACAGTGGTGGCGCACCCACTGCCTGGAAAGGAGAACAGTACTATGGCTACCTATGTTATCCTGATGAACTTGACAGACCAGGGAATCAAGGACATCAAGAAGGCACCGGAACGGATCGAACCGGGCATCAAGGCGTTCGAACAGATGGGAGGCAAGGTGACTGGCTTCTACACCGTCATGGGCGAGTTCGACTACCTGGCCATCGGCGAAGCTCCCAGCGAGGAAATCTGCACCGCCTTTGTCCTGGCACTTGGCGCTCAGGGGAATGTCAGGACGACGACGCTTAGAGCGTTCACGAAGGTAGAGATCGCGGACATAATCAAGAAGCTGCCCTAACCCTGTCAGTGACAGCATCACCAACTCGAATGTCGTACAGTAGGCGTGAACAGAATAGATGGGTGCGCCACCCTGTGATGTAATTGGAGAGGTATGAGATGGCAAAGACCACCACCAGAACCACCATAGCCGAGCCGCTGGCCCAGATGATCGAACGTGAGACCGGGGACAATGCGTTCCTCTGTTATCAGTGTGTCAAATGCACCAGCGGCTGCCCGCTGTCGGATCACTTCGATCTGACACCCAACCAGGTGATGCGGAGCGTGCAATTCAACGACGAGCGGGTATTGGAGAGCAAGACGATCTGGCTCTGCGCCTCCTGCCAGACGTGCACCACTCGTTGCCCTCAGGGTCTGGACATCGCTGCCATCATGGATGCATTGCGTATCGAGGCCAAGGCACGTGGCATGAAGCCGGCCATCCCCGATGTGGACAAGTTCAGCACCCTGTTCCTGGCCGATGTCGGCGTGTTGGGCCGGCTGTATGAGGTCGGTTTGATGGCCAGCATGAATCTCCTCACCGGGAACCTGTTCAAGGACATGGACCTGGGTGTGCAGATGATGAAGCGGCGCAAGCTGAGCCTGATTCCTGGTTTCACTCGACCACCCAAGAAGGTTGAGCCGGTTGAAAAGACCGAGAGGACAGTAGCTTATTTTCCGGGGTGTTCACTCCACTCCAGCGCTGCCGAGTACGACCACACGGCCCGCGACACGGCCGAGGTGCTCGGCCTGGAATTGGTCGAGCCTCCCGGCTGGATTTGCTGCGGATCGACCCCGGCCCACTCCAGCGATCACCTCCTGGCCACTGTGATGCCCATGCACACCCTGGCCACGGTCGAGCAGATGGGTCTGGACACGGTGACCGCGCCC
>JAUVRU010000245.1 GCA_030597485.1 Anaerolineae bacterium | reverse complement strand
TTCACGACATCCGCTGGACTTCCCGCAAAATCAACCAACGGTTGAGATTGATCGAACCTCTGGCCTACCGGCGTCGCCAACCGCTGTCTCCGTTCAGGCACTTGAAACTGGACAGCCCTCTGGCGGCCCCGCCGGTTTCCTCCGAAGCAGACGATGCAGACTGGCAACTGATCCCCTGGGGTACCTATTGGTGTGAATTCAACGCCGATTTTGTTCTCCGCACCACGTTTCAAATCCCCTCCGACTGGAGCAGTGATACCCCTACTGCCCTGCATCTCTCCATTGGGGAGGCGGGTGATTTCAGCCATCCCGAAGCCCTGATCTACATTGATGGTGTGCCCTATGCTGCCTGCGACCGGCATCATCAAGAGATACTGCTGCCGCAGCGTCTTTTGGATGGTGCGTCGCATCTGTTGGCGCTCCATGGTTGGGCGGGCAGTCTGCGCAACGACAAGGACGCCCGGCTGCTGATGCGTGAGTGCGCCTTGGTGCAAATCGATCAACCCACTCGTGGCTTCATTGCCCTGGTGAGGGTGGCACTGGGCGTTGCCGACCATCTGGACGAGAACGAGCCCTCGCGCGCACACCTGTATGGCGCCCTGGATGAGGCGTTCAAGGTGCTGGATACGCGAGATCCCCTGGGTGAGCCCTTCTACGCCAGCGTGCCCCTGGCCCACAAAGTGTTGCGGGAGGGCATGGCCCGAACGGGCGCTCCGTTGGATGTGAATATCACTGCTGCCGGTCACGCGCACATAGATGTCGCCTGGCTGTGGACGCTCGGTCAGACCCGGCGCAAATGCGGGAGAACTTTCTACAACGTCATACGCTTGATGGAGCAGTTCCCCGAATTCCGCTTCAGCCAGAGCCAGCCCCAGTTGTATGACTTCGTGTGGCAGGATCATCCCCAGTTGTTTGAGATGATCAAGCAGCGCGTGCGGGATGGCCGTTGGGAGCCTCTGGGCGGCATGTGGGTGGAGGCGGACTGTAATGTCACAGGCGGCGAGTCGCTGGTGCGGCAGTTTCTTCTTGGGCGCACTTTCTTTCGGGAACACTTTGGGACTGACACCGATGCTCCCGTCCTCTGGCTTCCCGATGTGTTCGGCTATGCATGGAATCTTCCCCAGTTGATCAAAGAGGCGGGCTTGGAGTACTTCTTCACCATCAAGCTGGGCTGGAATCAGTACAACCGCCTGCCTTACGATTCCTTCTGGTGGCAGGGCCTGGATGGCACGCGCGTGCTCACTCACTTCAGCACCACGCCTCCGCGAGCGGGCGTTCACGCCAGCACCTACAATGCCAATGCTTCTCCCGAACAGACGTTGGGCACCTGGCACAACTTCCAGCAGAAAGACTGGGGCGGGTCTGGCGTCACGCCTCCGCTCCTCATGCCCTTTAGCTATGGTGACGGAGGCGGTGGCCCCACGCGGGAGATGCTGGAGAACATCCGCGAGATGGGGGATTTCCCTGCCACGCCACACATCCGCTGCGGTATGGTGAGAGAGTTCTTCCGCCAACTGGAAGCGCAGGTCGGAGAGCGCCTGCCCACGTGGAACGGTGAGCTGTACTTGGAGAACCACCGTGGGACCTACACGACCCAAAGCCGTAACAAGCGGGCCAATCGCAAGAGCGAGTTCCTCCTGCACGATGCGGAGTATCTGGCCGCTTTGGCCTCTGTGATCGTGCCTGACTATAGGTACCCCCACGCCGATCTGCGCCATGCCTGGGAGTTAGTCTGCCTCAACCAGTTCCACGATATCATCCCCGGCAGCAGCATAGGCCCTGTTTACGCTGAATCGCTGCAGCAGTACGCTGAGGTGCGCGAGATCGGTGAGAGAGTTCGGGATGGTGCCCTGGCGGCGATTGCTGAAAAGGTGGAAGGCGACGTTCTGGTGGTGAACCCGACTTCGTTTGGGTGCAGCGATCTGGCCCTTTGGCCTGATCCAGGAGTGGGAGGCCAGGCGTTGCAGCACCCGGACGGCACACCTATCGCAGTTCAGTCTGTGGAAGGGGGAGTGCTGTTGGACGTTGGAGAGGTGCCTGCGTACAGCATCACGCCGCTGTTCTCTGTCGTCCCAATATCCAACCTCCAACCTCCAACCTCTAATCTCCAATGTCCAACCTCCAGTCTCACCGCCACCCCGACGCTGCTGGAGAACGTGTACCTGCGGGTGGAGTTCGACACTGCCGGCGACATTGTCCGCGTGTATGACAAGATGAATGACCGTGAAGTGCTGCCTGCAGGTGCGGTGGCCAACCAGTTCCAGGCTTTTGAGGACCGACCGCTCAGCCCCGATGCCTGGGACATTGACATCTTCTACGACGACAAGATGTGGCTGGCTGACCCGGCCGACTCAGTGCGTGCGGTCGAGAGCGGCCCGCTGCGTGCCACGCTCGAAGTGCAGCGGCGCATTCTGAACAGCGAATACAAGCAGCGCGTCTCTCTGCCTCACAACAGCCCACGTCTGGACTTCGATACGACCATTCAATGGAGCGAGCGGCACATCCTGCTCAAAGTGGCCTTCCCGGTGGATGTGCTCTCGCCGCAAGCGACGTATGAGGTGCAGTGGGGCAATGTCCAGCGGCCGAGCCATCGCAACACCAGTTGGGATTGGGCGCGCTTCGAGACTTGCGCCCAGAAGTGGGTGGATCTGAGCGAGGGTGGCTACGGCGTCAGCCTGCTCAATGACTGCAAGTACGGCCACGACATCCGTGACAACGTGATCCGGCTCACGTTGCTGCGCAGCCCCACCAACCCCGATCCGCAGGCCGACGTGGGCGAGCACCGCTTTGCCTACAGCCTGCTTTCGCATAGTGGGAGATGGAACGAGCAAACCGTGGCCGGGGCCTACTGTCTGAACGACCCTCTGATTGTATGGACGAAGGACGAAGGATGGAAGACGAATGACACAGCTCCCGTCATTAGTCGTCCGTCCTTCATCAGCGTAGACTTGCCCAACGTGGTGATCGAGACTACCAAACAGACCGAGGATGGACAGGGCCTGATCGTGCGCGTGTATGAAAGCCAGCGGAAACGAGGCGAGTGCACGTTGAGCACCGCTCTTCCGCTGGCGGCAGCTTGGCGCGCCAGTTTGCTTGAGGAGAATCTGGAGCGCCTGGACGTGGGTGAACGCTGTGTGCGGTTCTTCATCAAGCCGTATCAGATCCTGACCGTGCGGTTGCTGTCAGAACGTCAGTAGATATCATCTCATCAGGAGCAAGCACTGTGGTCAACTCGGAGCATACTGATTCTCGGTTTGCCGTTTATCTGATCCCACCTTACAGAATCGCCCGAGATGTGGCCGAGGTTCACCGGCTGCTGCGCAAGCAATTTGGCTTCATCGCCGCCGAGCAGTTCCAGGTGCACGCCACGCTCAAGGGGTTCTTCAAGAAGATCGCCGGCCCATTGGATCCGCTCGTTGAACGGCTGGATGCTGTGTTCGCTGTGCAACATCCTTTCCCTGTGCATTTCAGCGGGTTTCGTATTGACCAGGGAGGCATAGGATTGGACATCTCTCGGTTCTGTTACGAACTCAATCCCGAGATGATGTCGCTGCGGGAGAGAGTGGTAACGGCGGTGCGCCCTTTCATCGCTCCGGATTGCGATTTTGTTGAGAAGGACTTGGGCGAGCCTTTTGAGGCGCACATCACGCTGGCCTTCCGTGACATCTCGCTATCTATGCACGATGATGTCTTGGCCTATCTGCGGGAAGCACCGTTGCCCACCGAACCTTTCGCCGCTGACACATTCCATTTTGTGGAGTTCCTCAGCCAGGACTGGGCGGGCGATTGGGAGCAGACGCTCTCCTGGCGGCTGCTCAAGGTGTGGCGGGTGTAGGAGAGAGAACATGAAGACTATCGGCATTTTCCACTACCAAGTCGGCAGGACGGACGGGGGCTCGCTGGAGATTGACAAGTGGAAGCTCGTATTGGAGGAGATGGGCCATACGGTGCATCTCTGCGCGGGTGACCTGGGCACAGTCGAGGGCACTCTGATCGAGGAGATGTACCACCACCGCCCCGATGCCGAGCGTCTCTACTACAACACGTTCTGCGAGTTGCGGGATTACGCCGACGATGCGGCCTACAGGGCAGACCTGTTGCGCCTTGCCGACGTCATTGAGCGCAAAGTGCGAGACTTCGTGGAGGAGAAGGGAATTGACTTCCTCATCCCGCAGAATATCTGGTCGGTGGCGGCCAATCCACCGGTCAGCATCGCCCTGGCGCGGGTGATGCGTGACCTGCAATTGCCGGCCCTGGCCCACAACCACGATTTCTACTGGGAGCGCACGGGCGGTGTGGCCCTGACCTGTGCCACGGCCATTGATCTGGCCGACAAATACCTGCCGCCCCGTGACCCGCTGGCCCGGCACGTGGTCATCAACAGCCTGGCGCAGCGGGAACTGTACGAGCGCAAGGGGATCATGTCCAGCGTGGTGCCCAACGTCTTCGACTTCGATGAGCCCCCCTGGCAGGCTGACGAGTACAACCGGGGTTTCCGCTCGCGCATCGGGTTGAGGGACAATGACGTTTTCATACTACAGGCTACCCGCATCGTCGAGCGCAAAGGGATTGAACTGGCCGTGGATTTCGTCAAGGCGTTGGATAGCCCCAAGCGGCGAGCAGTGCTCAAATCGCGTGGCCTGTACGACGGGCGTACGTTCGATGACGATAGTCGCATTGTG
>JAUVRU010000319.1 GCA_030597485.1 Anaerolineae bacterium | reverse complement strand
TCAAGGCAGTGGCCCAGGCTCTACACGATTGACGGAGCGGCTCCTTGGACCAACCGGTGGGCCACAGCACCCAGGTTCGGCTCTTTCTCATCCGCCCCATCTGGCGCATAGGGCCGGGATGGGCTGCTGTGGGCGGCGTTTTGGCTTCCGGTGCACTGCCATCCGCGCCGGAGCACCTGCTTACCCTGTTGCTGGTCTGGTTCATCGCTGATCCGGTGTTGGGGACTGTGTGGGATGTGGGCGTGGGAGGGTCCTCCGGGCCCGCACACAGAGGGGTCTGGCGTCGATTGCTCACCGATCAACGTCCGGACCAGGGCTCCGCGCTGGTTATTTTCCCTTACACCCAGCCGGACTCGCGCGGGCAGCAGTTGGCCGAACGCCTGGGCCGGTTTCGCTGCTGGTGGCGGGAAGCATTCTGGCCCGAAGCGGGACAAGAGTTTGTCACTGTGGCGCTTGGGCTGGGACTGGCCTTGTTGTTGGGTGCTATGGTGGGGCCGGCTGTGTTAGTACTTGTCGTTTTCTCGGTGGGGGTCTCATGGTTGGCAGCGTTTTCTCAGGACGAGGCACTATCGCATTCCCCATCGTCGCCAGCTAGGGCCGGCAATGCGACGTGGCGCGGCCTGGCTGAGTTTGGCATCGCGTGGCTTATCGGGTCTGTTGCGCTGGGTCAACCTTCACCTCTGGTCATTGCCTTGGGAGTGTGCTACACAGCCACTTACCTGGGATTGATGCGTCAGCTAGACCGCTTTTGGCTGGCTGGGGCTGGCCAGTTCGCAGTTACCTGTTTGTTGGTTGGACTGCGACACCCTTTGGCTGCTGCTGTGACTGCTATTACCCTGGTTCCCCAATGGGGCTTGCGCGCCCGCGCGGGCCCACCGGGTGCTAGCGGCCCGTACTTGCGGGCGGTGCAACCCTTCATTTTGGCAAGCATAGTAGCGGCGACACTGGCAATTGCCCGGTAAGGCATCAGGCGACACTTAGATCGTGGCCGGGTGTTACCATGTGGTAGGCAGGGCTGGACGGGATGAGGTAATATGCCCAACTATCTCTGACTCCACTGCGACAAGGAGAGCTTTACCGCAGCCCGTCCCCTGGCCCGCGTGGCGGAGCCACCTGCCTGTCCTGGCTCCGCCACGTGGACCAGGGTGCCTGCGCCAGGGGCAGGCAGGACGGGCGGCGGTGAGAAGATACTTGTTTCAGACGAGTCGCCTCGACGCTCTGACGCGGGGGGAATGGCGGGCCAGAGGGCGATCCCCGAAGCCACGTGTATGCCGTCAGTCGAAGAGAGCTAACTACGATCCGTGAGAGGAGAAACTTATGGAAAGCACGGCCAAACCAACTACGCTAAACACCCGTCGCATCGTGATTTCTGGCGTCCTGGGCGCTATTGCCATTCTGTTGGGTTGGACACGCATCGGTTACATCCCGGTGCCTAACCTTGCCGCCAACGCTACCATCATGCACGTGCCGGTTATCGTTGGGGCCGTGATGGAGGGCTGGGTTGTGGGGGCCATCATCGGAGCGGTGTTTGGTCTCTCCAGTTTCACCCTTGCCACCATTCCGTTGTTCAAGAACCCCTTTATCGCTATCGTGCCTCGGATAATGATCGGTATTAGTGCCTATTTTTCGTACGCTGCCCTGAGGAAGTCTAATGAGTACGTAGCCTTGATCGTGGCAGCCATCGTGGGTACCTTGACCAACACTATCCTGGTGTTAGGCCTGGCAGGACTGCTCAACTACATCCCGTGGTCGGTTATGCCGCTCATTTTGGTAACCAACGCGCTGCCGGAGATGATCATAGCCGTTATTCTGGTGGTGGCAATCGTAACCGCCTGGAAGCACGTTGAGATTGGTAGCAGCGAGGCTAAGATGTAGCCGTGCCCGATAACTAACAACACCAAACCCGTTTTCGCCCCAGAAGCGGGTTTCGGGTTCTGTGGATGGGTCAAAGAGAGTACAGCTATGCTACTGTGTATTGATCTGGGTAACACGAATATCACATTCGGTCTGTACGAAGGTGATGACCTGCGCTGTCATTGGCGTATCAAGACCGACCATCACAAAATGCCGGATGAATATGGCATGTTGTTGCTCAACCTGATGGCTCACGCTGGGCGCCAGCCACAAGACGTGGCTGGCATCTGCATGTGCAGCGTCGTTCCTCCTCTGATCGGCGTTCTGGATGAGTGTTGCCGCGTGTATTTCGGACGGTCACCGCTCACGGTAGACACCGGGGTCGAGACGGGGGTCAAGATACGCTATGACAATCCGTCCGAAGTAGGTGCCGACCGGGTGGTGGATGCAGCGGCTGTGTATCGTCTGTACGGAGGGCCGGCTTGTGTGGTAGACTTCGGTACCGCCACCACCTTCGACGCCATTTCGCGGGTGGGAGACTACCTGGGCGGAGCCATCGCGCCTGGCATCGGAATATCCGCGGAGGCGCTCTTCAGCCGAGCGGCCAAACTACCCCGCATTGACCTGGTGTGCCCCCCACATGCCATCGGTTCCAACACGGTGCACTCAATGCAGTCGGGTATGGTCTTCGGCTACGTGGGATTGGTGGAGGGCATGGTAGCCCGTTTCAGGCAAGAGCTGGGTGACGATATGCGTGTGGTCGGTACCGGTGGCCTGGTTGAGGTGATCGCTCGGGAGACAGATGTGATCCAGGAGATCGATCCCTGGCTCACGCTCAGAGGATTGCGAATCGTTTGGGATCTCAATCAATAGAGCAGTCAGCGGTCAGCAATCAGCGTACATCTGATCGCAGACTGGCGAAAGGTGACTGTTTATGACTGAGCGCCTGTTGAAGGATAGGCACATCTTGCTGGGAGTGACCGGCGGGGTCGCTGCGTACAAAGCCGTCCATATAGCCAGCCGCCTGACGCAGTCTGATGCCACTGTGGACGTGGTAATGACTGAGGCGGCCGTCCGTTTCGTGGCACCTCTTACCTTTCAGGCAGTTACCCGGCGTGCTGTTCACACGGACCTGTTCGCGCTTCCCCCGCACCAGGGACCGGATGCCAGTCCCGGAGACCTTCAGATTCCACACATAGGACTGGCCAAATCCGCCGACCTGCTCATCATTGCTCCGGCTACCGCCAACACGCTTGCCAGGCTAGCGCACGGCCAGGCCGACAACCTGCTGACCGCTATTGCTTTGGCAACGCGAGCGCCACTGCTGATCGCGCCGGCTATGGAGAGCGACATGTGGACTCATCCGGCTACCCAGGCCAACGTGGCCACCTTGGTTGACCGGGGAGCCACACTGGTAGGGCCGGCGGCCGGACATCTGGCTTCTGGCGAGGCCGGTGTGGGGCGCATGAGCGAGCCGGAGGAAATCCTGGAGATAGCTCGGGTGGTGCTGGCCCGGTCAGGGGATTGGGCAGCACGGCGGGTGGTGGTCTCCGCCGGCGGGACACGAGAGGCGCTTGACCCGGTGCGTTTCCTCAGCAACCGTTCCACCGGCAGGATGGGGTATGCGCTGGCGGTGGCGGCCCGTGACCGGGGGGCCGAGGTAACGCTGGTGACGGCTCCCACCGCGTTGCCTGATCCGCTGGCAATGGAGGTGGTTCACGTCGAGTCTGCGCAGGAGATGCGCGAGGCGATATTAGGGGCCGCCGACGGGGCCGATGTGTTGGCAATGGCGGCGGCGGTGGCCGATTATCGTCCTGTGGAGACATCTTCCCACAAAATCAAGAAGGAAGACAACGGCCTGGTTCTTGAGCTGGTCCGCACCGCCGACATCTTGGCCGAGGTCGCCCAGCTGCGGGCTGGCGGTCGCGGTCCCAAAGTCACTGTCGGCTTTGCCGCTGAGACTCGGGACCTGCTGGACAACGCCCGCGCCAAGCTGGAACGCAAGCGGTTGGACCTCATTGTGGCCAACGACGTCAGCGCCACGGACGCGGGCTTTGCGGTTGATACCAACCGGGTAACGCTGCTGTGGGCCGATGGTACAGTGGAGGCGTTGCCGCTGATGTCCAAGGGGGACGTGGCC
>JAUVRU010000428.1 GCA_030597485.1 Anaerolineae bacterium | reverse complement strand
AGGGACAACCGGTAAGTCTGGCCCAGGCCATTGACGGAGACGAAGAGCGCGGAATCGAGGGCATCGGTCAGATTGTGGACCGGTCGGTCGCGGAGGCAACGGCGTGGGACTGGCCGTCGGGGCTCGATCCCCTTAGCCATTTCTACGTGGACAATCTGCTGGGACAGAGAGCGGTGCCGTACCGCCAGCTTCGATGGCGCCTGTCACGTCACCCTCACGTCACCCTGGAGAGCCTGGAGAAGCGTCACCTGGCCCGCCGGTCTGGAGACCGGGTCAGGGTGGTGCCGGAGACCAAACGAGCCGGATTCCTGCAGAAGATGCTGGAGCAAGTGGAAGCCCAGCAGGCACAGCCCGGCCTGCCGGGGATGGATTCCGCCGCGGGGGAAGAGATGATCGCCATCGCCCGGCTGCACCTGCTGGCAGCTTTGACCCAGGAGGGAGCCGACATCAACCACCTGACAGCCCGCTGGTCCGACGACAACACCCTGGTCGCTCTGGCCCGCCAGGTTGCCGATCGCCTGCACCCCAGGCACAAGAGCCGGCCAGTCTACCAGCAGGTAGCTGACGCCCTGGACATTGACTAGGGCCGCCGCAGCATAAGAGAGTACAGCCGGCAAAGCCCTCGTGGAGACGCCTTCACCCAGCCGGTGACCAGCGGCCAGGCGTTGGCATTAGCAGTCGATCTCAAGGTCTCCGTCCTAATCCTCCAGCGTGCTGATATCCCCTTCGGGCAAGCCCAGCGCACGTGCCTTGAGCAATCGTCGCATGATCTTGCCGCTGCGTGTCTTCGGCAGCGTGTCGACAAACGTGATGGTCTCCGGCTTGGCAATAGGACCTATCTCGTGCCCCACGTGATTGCGCAACTCCTCGGCCAGCGCGTCGCTGCCCTCCAGCCCGTCCCGCAGAATCGCGTATGCGTGGATAGCGTTGCCCTTCAGCTCGTGGGGCAGGCCAATAGCTGCCGCCTCGGACACATCCGGGTGACTCACCAACGCGCTCTCTACCTCGGCAGTTCCTAACCGATAGCCGCTGACTTTGATCACGTCATCCATCCGGCCAATGATCCACAGATAGCCGTCCTTGTCTTTGCGGGCCGAGTCGCCGGTCTGGTACATGGTCTCAAACTTGTCCCAGTACTGCTCCCGGTAGCGATCCGGGTCTTTGTATACGGTGCGCAACATACCAGGCCAGGGTGTCTTGATAACCAGGTAGCCCTCCTCGTCCTCCTTCACAGGCTGCCCGTCGTCGTCCACCACATCCGCCTCGATTCCGAAGAAGGGACGTGTAGCCGAGCCGGGCTTCAGCGGCGTGATGGGCAACGGTGTGATCATGAAGCCGCCCGTCTCCGTCTGCCACCAGGTGTCCATGATGGGGCAGCGTTCTTTGCCGATGACGGTGTGGTACCACCTCCAGGCCTCCGGGTTGATTGGCTCGCCGACGGTGCCCAGAAGGCGCAGGCTGCTCAGATCGTGCCGGTTGGGCCAGGCTTCGCCGAAGCGCATCAGCCCACGGATGGCAGTAGGTGCCGTGTAAAGGATGGAGATACCATACTTCTCAATCATCTGCCACCAGCGGTTGGGATATGGATAGTTGGGTGCCCCCTCATACATGAAGCTGGTAGCACCCAAAAGGAGCGGTCCATACACGATGTAGCTGTGCCCCGTTATCCACCCTGGATCAGCGGCACACCACCAGCGGTCTTCATCTCTGATATCAAAGACGTACTTCAGCGTAGTGTGAGTGAAAACCATGTAGCCGCCATGAGTGTGGACCACTCCCTTGGGCCGGCCAGTGGTGCCCGACGTGTACAGCACGAACAGCGTGTCCTCAGCGTCCATTGGCTCTGTCGCGCATTTCGTGTTGGCGATGGGCAAACCGACCAGGTCATCGTACCAGTAGTCGCGCCCCGGCTCCATATAAACATCCTGGCAGGTTCGCCTGACTACAATGCATGATTCGATCGTCGGCTGACGCGCCATCGCTTCGTCCGCAATGTCCTTCAGAGGAACGATCTTGCCCCGCAGCCAACCACCGTCAGCAGTGATGAGCACATGGCTTTGGGCATCCTCAACACGTTCTGCCAGCGACTCGACGCTGAAGCCGCCGTAAACCACGCTGTGAGCCGCTCCGATCTTGGCGCAGGCCAGCATAGCGAACATCTGTTCCGGTATGCGCGGCAGATATATGGTGACGATGTCCCCCTTCTTCACTCCCATGCTCTTCAGCACGTTGGCGAACCGACTCACGTTGCGGTTGAGCGCGAAGTAGGAAAACGTCCGGTGTTCACCCGGCTCTCCTATCCAGATGAGGGCCAGCTTGTTCCGGCGGTATGTCGTGAGGTGACGGTCGAGGGCATTGTGAACGATGTTGGTCTTGCCACCCACGAACCACTTGAAGAAGGGTGCGTCGCTATCATCCAGCACTTCGTCCCATTTCTCGTACCATTCCAGTTCCTCGGCACGCTCTGCCCAAAAGCCTTCCGGATCCTCCAGTGATTGTTTGTAGAGCGCCTCGTACTCCTTGACGTGGGCCGCCGCCGTCACCTCTGGCGCGGGCCAGTATACCTCCCCCTCCATCTCCCCAAGGTTGCTGATCTCCTGGCTCATCGTTGCTCCCTCCTCCTGGGATGCGGCATCATGCCGCTGGCTTGGATTTCATAGAGTTTACAATCTTGCCAGTGAATTGTCAATGCCGATTCCTCGGTGATTGCCTGCCTATTGCCCGCGCATCTCGATTGGAACCCGGTGTCGAGGCTGTGGTCGGATTCTGAGTCACAACAGATCACGGACCGTCTCAGGATATTCCGCTCCCCGGTCCGTTCAGAAGCCTATCGGATCTGTCAACCCTGGACACATTGACTCCTGATGACAGCCGTGATACCCTTTCTCTATTCCAGGTCTGGAGTGTTATGTGCTGATACTTGTCACCGGACAGAAAGACAGCGGAAAGACGACCCTCTGCCAGCGCCTGTTTGAGCTGGCCCGTGCGGCCGGATGGGACGTGGCTGGCGTCCTCTCTCCCGCCCGTCTGCGGGAAGGACGCAAGCTGGGGATCGAGACGGTGGACCTGCGAACCGGGCGCCGGCGGTTCCTGGCTCACGCCCGTGAGGCATCATCTGCCCCGGCTGGCTTACACACCGACGCCTGGACATTTGACGAGACGGTGATGGCCTGGGGAAACGACGTGCTGCGGGCGGCCACGCCCTGCGACCTGCTGATCATTGACGAATTGGGGCCGCTGGAGTTCGAGCGGAACCGCGGGTGGACGGACGGCCTGGCGGCTGT
>JAUVRU010000510.1 GCA_030597485.1 Anaerolineae bacterium | reverse complement strand
GCTGCCGCCGGTGTGTTGCCCGGCAACGTCGCTCTCTGAAGATGGGCTACCACACCTCGATCTCCACCAGCCACTTCACCCAGGTGTTTCCCTCCACTTCCGGAAACACGGCACGTATCGGGAAGCCGTGCAAGATAGGCAGCGGCTCACCTTCCCATTCGTACGCCAAGAAACTCTCCTCCCGCCGTGCCACTTGCAGCGATACATAGGTGGAATACCCATCGGCACTGATCAGCCTCACGTTCGATGCCTCGGCCTGCACACCTGCCAGCTCGAGCACAAGTGCCAGCGGCGCTCCAGCCCAGGTGGCCGTGTCTGCAAAGAAGTCAGGGCAGACCAGCGTACAACGGACCTCAAGCTTTGGCATGCAACGCAGATCGTCATAGGTCAAGCTCAGTGGGTTCTCGACCTTTCCAGTCACTTTCAGGCGATAGCTTTCCAGGTCGATCTGGGGCGCCGTGCCGGTCATATGTAGTCCAGTAGCTGGATCCAGCTGCACATATCCCGGTATCTCTGCTGGCGGAGTGGGCACAACGACTGTGGGCAATACGCAAGGTGCGGCACTTGCTTCCTGTGCCGGGAGCGTATCGGCATCTGCTTGTGTTGTCGGCTCCGCAGCTGTGGTTGCCGTGGGCGCGGAGGTGGCAGTGGCGGGCACTGGCGTGCTGGTTGGCGTTGGGGTGGGTGTGTTGGTGGCCATGGCGGTAGGGGTGGGAGTGTCCGTCGGCGTCGGCGTGCTCGTTGACACTGACGTGCGGGTCGGGCTGAGGCTTGGAACCGCCGTCTGTGCCAACGTGCCGGTTGCGGAAGGCCCTGTTCCCGCGGTAGGGACGGTCGCTACGGTGGCGGGCGGCGCGGCACAGGCAGCCACTGCTACCGATACCAGTAGCACGGTGAGGATGGCTCTCAACCTCACCGCCAAGGCTATTGGGGATCGATGAGTCATAGCGTTCTCCTGGTGCGCCGGGCAGGATTGGCTTTGCGGTGCTTTAGGCACCACGAGACGTGTCGCACCGTCCCACTGTGGCAGAGAGTGGTCGCGCAAGAAACACATGGTGAAGTGAATGGCATTTCAGCGTTGGCCTGCCTGGCAGTTGCGCCAAATGAGTCGAGTACCTCTGCACACCTATTGTACATCTTTTGCGGCAAGACACCAGCCGGCTGAGCTCCGCGTCGCTGGCGCCAGCCAGCGGCTAACCTCCAAAAGTGAAGGAGGCCCTCTGTCAACATTTGACATGTGGTCACATCGCCTGTAGAATCTATACCACCACATGGCAAGCGACTGCACCACAGAAGCACCAGCACACGAAGTTGTGCTTTTGCCCTTCTTGGTGACTTCATTCCTTATTTGTCCATTCTACTCGTCCGTGTCAGTACAGCATGGTGTTAATCCCCAGACAGCCGCAACCGGGGGGACTTTATGCTTTCGACACTTCGACGCGGGTTGTGGTTGACTTGCGCAACGCTGCTGGCGGTCCAGCTGCTTACCGGCGTGTCCTCCTCCGACCTGGCAGCGCAGTCGTCACGGGAAGAACCATCGCCCACCGCCACCGAGTCGCTGCTTGCGCCCGGCCCAGAACCGGCCCCTCCCCTGCTGGAAACACCATTGCCCCCACCGGCCACCGGGCCAGTTTCATCAGAACCAGGTAAGGAGACCATCCCCACCGCCGAGGTACCCCTGACGCCGGCCCCAGAATCGCCTTCCCCGCCGTCCGACGCCCCCACGCCAACCACCTACCCCACAAGCCCCACAGACGAGACATTGCTCACGCTGACCTCCGAACCGGCTCCGTCGGTAGCGCCAGATGAAGCACCGCCTGCCTGCACACCAACGCCCACCCTCATGCCACCGTCGGCGCCTGTCCCCCCTGTTGGTGCTGCTGTCGTCTCCCAGGCCAACCCTGGCGACGTGGTGATCAACGAGATTGCCTGGGGCGGCACCAGCGCCACCGGCTCGGACCAGTGGATTGAGCTGTACAACGCGAGCACCGATCCCATCACGCTCACCCGGTGGAGCCTGGTGGCGCTGGATGGGACGCCAGCCTTCAGCCTGACCGGCGTCACGCAGCCCGGCGCGTTCTTCCTGATGGAGCGGGATGATGACGACACCATTGCCGACATCCCGGCCGATCTCATCTACAATGGCGGTCTGAACGATGACGGCGAGGTATTGCAGCTGCTCGACTCGGCGAGCCGGCTGGTTGACACGGCCAATGCTGCCGGGGGTCCCTGGCCGGCGGGCAGCGGTTGGCCGGAAGCCATCTCGATGGAGCGAACCCACCCGCTGGTACCCGATTTGCCCGGGAACTGGGCCAACAACAACGGCGTGATTCGCTACGGTGTGGACATCGTGGGCAACCCCATCAACGGCACTCCCCGGCAACCTAACTCGACTGTTTACCCGGTTCTGCCGGGCGACGTGGTCATCAACGAGGTGGCCTGGGCCGGCACCCAGGCGAATGCCAGCCACGAATGGATCGAGCTGGCCAACAACACAGACCGAGACATCGACCTCACCGGCTATCAGCTGGTGGCGGATGACGGCGCGCCCCACATCACGCTGGCGGCCACTATCGCTGCCCAAGGCTTCTATCTGATCGAGCGGGCTGATGACAACACGGTGAGCGACGTGACGGCCGACCTGGTCGTTCCCTTCGCGGACGGGCTGAGCGACGCGGGTGAGAGCCTGCGCCCGACCACCGGCACGCGCACCATCGACACAGCCAACGGCGACGCCGGCCCCTGGCCGGCCGGCGCCGGTCCGCCCACGCCCCGGTCAATGGAACGGCTGGCGCCCACCGCGGC
>JAUVRU010000273.1 GCA_030597485.1 Anaerolineae bacterium | reverse complement strand
GTGGCTAATGCTCAAGGGTAATATAAGATTGTAAGCATGAGGAGTATGACACGCCTACGTGTCACACGTTTGCACGTGGGCGTGCAAACTCCTCGAATGGAAAAGGTCCAACTTAGTACCGCATCCTGTTGACCGGTGCCAGACAACTCAAGATAGTGGAGCCAGGCATCCTCACGGGCTAGCGTCCTCTGGATAGGCTAGCAACCTCTGGATAGGCTAGCATCCTCTGGAGATGCCGCCATCAGGCGTTCGGCATCAGGGACTGCCCTCACACCATGTCCACGCAGCATACAGTACCATCGCCCGTGGTCTGCCAGGACACAGGGACCAGCAGTCGATTCTTCCCTGACAGGCCTTCGCTGGTGCCCCGTTACGGGAACGGGGGCCTGCCGGCCGGCAGGCCCCCGCGTCAGACACGTCGACTCAGTCTGTCACCCACATGTCGTACCAGTTGGGAGACATGTTGATGATGAAGGGATGGAAGTTGTAGCCTTGGAGCGTGTCGCGTCGAGTCACGAACCACTTCTCTTCTGCAGTGTAGACAGCCCAGTAGTCATCCCAGATAGCCTTCTGGATATCAGCGTAAATCTTGAACCGCTCGTCCCGGTCGATCGTTACCGCTCCCAAATCGATCAGCGCGTCCAGATCAGGGTTGCCATACCGCGTGAAGTTAATCGAACCGTCAGAACGATAGTTGCGGCGCAGGTTGTCCTCCGGATCGTTGTAGGCATTGGTGAAGGTCCAGGCATACAGCGCCGGGCCCAGCTCCGGGTCCTTCACCCTGGAGACGAACGCGCCAGCGTCGGGATAATCCTCGATGGTCGCTTCGATGCCCAACTCCTTGAGGTTCTCCTGCAGGATCTGGCCCTCGCGCGGCTGGAACCAACCGTAGGACGATACCAGGACGATGGTTACCGGGAAACCGCCGTCAGGATAGCCGGCTTCTGCCATGAGCTGCTTGGCCAGATCCATATCCTGCTTGACCTCCGGCTGGGGGTCAAAGGCCCACACGGCCGATGGAAGGGGGCTCAACGATGTGCCCGCCCGTCCATCCCACACGCCCTGGACAAAGGCATCGTAGTCAAAGGCGTGGGCGATGGCCTCACGCACCCGCACATCCTCCAAAGGACCGTTCTGGACCATGAACATGTGGATCAGGCGAGGGACATTGTGCTCCTCCACCACCACTCCGGGCACCTGGGCCACCGCGTCCAGGTCATCCAGCTCGATCTTCTGGGCCAGGTCCACGTCACCCTTCTCCAGCAGCAGCTTCTGGGTTGCCGCCTCAGGGACATAGCGCTGAACGATTCGGGTGGCGTGGTTGCCGTCCCAGCCTCCCCAGTAGTCAGGATTCTGGACAAAGCTGATCTGCTGGCCCTTGACCCACTCCTCGACCAGATAGGGTCCGGTTCCAACGGGATTCTCATTGCACCAGGTCTGGCAGTTATCCCCACCTTCATGCTCTTGGGCAGAGGTAGGGCTGATCATGTATTTCTTGACCAGGGTGTCGATGAAAGGCCCGAAAGGATTCTCCAGGGTCAGCCTCAGAGTCAGGTCGTCCACCACCTCGATGCCGCCCTCCACCGGCCAGGCATTGGTCGGGATACGGGTGGCGGGCACCAGGTTGAGAGCGAAGAGGCGTTCCAAGTTCCACTTGGCCGCCTCAGCATTCCAGGGAGTGCCGTCGTGGAACGTGATGCCCGGTCGCAGATGGAATGTCCAGACCTTGGCGTCGGCAGAGCCCTCCCACGATTCAGCCAGCACGCTCACGAATTCCACCCCGCCACCGGGCAGGGCCTTGTACTCCATCATGGGCTCAAGAACCGGGCGCTGAATGTTCTGGTCGTAGTCGTAGTCATACTGATGGGGGTCAAAGCCCCGGCCTTCTGTCTTGATGGCCCATACCAGAGGCCGGGTGGAGGCTGCCTTGGGGGCATACTCCTCCATGTACGCCGCCGCGTCCTCCGCACTTGGGATCAGGATCTTCCAGCCCGGTTGGATCACGCCAGCGTCCTCGATTTCGGCGAAAGAGGCATCCTCCGCGGCTTTCTCGTTGGTGGCGGCCACGATGGCCGGATAGGCCGCGCCATTGCCCAGATACTTCTCCGCCAGTGACCACAGGCTGTCGGCCAGGCCCACAGTGTAAACCTGCTCTTCCTGGGCCGGCGGCGCCGCCTGGAGCACGCCCGGAGCGACGAGCAACAGCAAGGCAGAAATGACTATCACGCGCCAAACAGTTTGCTTAGACATTTGTTACTCCTCCCCTAGATAGGGTGTTGGGTGGTGGTCGGTGAAGAGATTGGAGCGCGTCTTCACCCTCACAGAACGAATCGATGAACAACCAAACCACAGTTTACGCGAACGATCTGGGAGCATCCGATTACATCTTCCTTGAGGCATCACCCCCTTCTATTTGCTGCGTACCCGCTGCTGAATGGTGCTCCTGATGAGCAGAACGAGAGAAGTCGGCCCTTTCAGTCAGTTTACCTCAGTGATGACGATGAAGCAAAAGCTGATCTGGTCTACTTCAACTCATCCTTCTTGGAGCCTTCGTGGCACAATGCTACCGGGCGCAACGGAAACCGATGTCGTCATTGGCTGCATCCGGAGAATTGGCGTTGCGCTTCGTCGTGCGCACCAAATCCTGCTCGCTGAACCATCCGCCGCCGCGTAGCACCCGGTACGTCTCACCGAAGTAGTTGGAAGTGAACTGAGTCTGAGGGTCACCCTGATACCAGTCTGCCGTCCACTCCCACACGTTGCCGGCCATGTCCATCACGCCGTAGGTGCTGGCCCCGTCAGGAAAGCTGCCCACCGTGACCGGGCCGCGATATCCACTGTCTTTGCTGTTGACTTTGGCCACATCCCAGGTGTCACCCCAGGGATAAACCACCTCATCAGTCCCCCGAGCCGCCTTCTCCCACTCGGCCTCGGTGGGCAGACGCTTTCCAGCCCACTGGCAATAGGCATCAGCGTCGTTCCAGCTGGCTTTCACAACCGGGTACTCCGCTTTCTCTTCCGTGAAGTAAGCCCGCCACAGATTGGGATCGCCGCTTCTCTCCGCGTCTGTCTCGTAGCCGGCCTCTTCCACAAACTGATCGAACTCGGCATTGGTGGCTTCGAACTTGTCGATCTCGAAAGCCTCAACGAGCATGGTGTGCGCCGGGCTTTCGTCCCCCTGATCACTGCCCATCACAAACTCGCCAGCCGGGATGGTGATCATGTCAGATTCCGCTGGCTCTTCCACCTCAATCTCAGGTTCAGCCTGAGCCTCAACGGTGGCTTCGGCCTCGTCTCCGACTTCCGTGCCAACGTCAGCCTCAGCCTCGGTGGCGACGGCGGTGGCAGTCGCGGTGGCAGCAGGTGTGTCAGTCGGGACCGGGGTGGGGGGCGGCGGGACCGGGGTGTCTGTCGGCACGATCTTCACTCTGGTGGGCGTTGGAGCCGCTGTTTCACCGCCGCCTTCCGCCTGCGGAGCAGACGGGTTTTCAGAGGCACCTCCGCCGCAGCCGGCTACCAATAGAATGAGGACAATTGTCAGCAACAGCTTCACCCAATGTGCCATTGTATTCCTCCTCCACTTAATCAGAATGACCTTGCTCGTTGGCCGAAGGCCGCCGGATCAGCCAGAAGCCTCGTGACTGCCCAACGGGCCAGTGACCAGTGCCGTCGCCTCAGCCACTATCCGGGTGTGACCGGCAGCAAGATGTTTCCCAACCCGGCGATCACGGCCACTCCGGCATCATCCCCGTGTCTGGACAACGCCTCATCCAACGAATCCTGAACGCTGCCGGCCCATCCGATGCCGATGTCGGCACACGCGGCCTGCGAGATGCCATCCACCACCGCCGTAATATGGTACCGATCGCGCTGGAAGGCAAAATGAGTGGCAAACATAAGGGCCGAAGACCCAAATACGCCGCATTGCGGCAACAGATGAGCCAAATCCTCCAACGTATAGACAGTGCGCATGTACTCTCTGGCTCCTCCTCCAACGCCTTGGGGACAGGAGCCCACCGCAATCACCGTAGCCCCTGGCTCAGCCACCAGCTCCACGGCGGGCAGACAATTGTCGACCGTCGCGTACCAGGACGATTGTGGGTAACCCTGGAACCTGTCCAGTGTTGTGACCACCACATCGGCCTTGGCTGGCACTTCCACCTGATAGTGATCTCGATAACGGTTCACCAGATGGCGATGGGTGGCCACCGTCTCGCCAGCCGCCAACTCCACAACCTCTCCATCCAGGTTCACCAGCACGTTGACCAGAAGGTCCAACCCTACGATATGGGCGATCTCCTCACGATCCCGCAGGCCGGGATTATCGAGAGACCCCGGCACG
>JAUVRU010000209.1 GCA_030597485.1 Anaerolineae bacterium | reverse complement strand
GCTCCCCAGTATTCCCTTCGAAAGTGGGATAGTCACTTTCATCGAATCCCGACAATGAGGATCCAAGGTGGACTGTCGCGACGGGTGGGCTGGGAGTGCGCAGTGACCCCTACCACAGCCTCGGGCAGCCCGCACGGCCAGCACGTTCAGTGGTGGCAGCCTCCCGGCCGATCCCTCTCACGCCTAGGAATGACCGTTATTGCTCATCGCACAATCGCATCATATCACAAAGGGAGACCCCACACGATTGTGTGAGCCTTCTGAATCCCCTTGGATCTGTAGCGGACAGAAGTGACAGGTTGTAGTGAACCCGCGAGCACGTGCCCCGAAGTGGCACACGTAGCCATCCGTCATTCACGTCCTCTCTGGCGCTGTGGCAGCAACCAGCGTAAGCCTTCGCTTGGCCGTTTAGACGGAAACGTGCTGAGGCAGTCATCTCCACACTCCCTAATCCGAGGGGATGGCGCCCACCTGCTGTATGATGCCCAAGGCGTCGTTCAAACCCCACACTCTGTCGATCTTGCCGCCAGTGAGGTGATAGACGGCCATTCCCATCCACGTCACCTGCCTGCCGTTCCTGGTCGCCGCCGTCTCGCCTGATCGTGGCTGCATCGGGCGGACCCTCCAGAGCTGACGGAGAGCGGGTCGGCCCGTTTGCGGGCGCCCTGCTGCCATGGTCTGTCAGGGAATGGCGCTGGCGGAGGCGTGGCTTTTCAGCCACGACGCTATCGCGTCGGTCTCTGGTGCGGACTGAGTAACTTCCAGGACAAAGGTTTCCAGCTCCTCGTTGGTAGCCATCAGCTGACAGCCGTTTCGCGCCAAGAACAAGGCGGCGGCCGCGATACCGGTACGTTTGTTGCCATCCACAAACGGGTGATTGAGTATGAGAGACGCCATCAGGGCAGCTGCCTTGCGAAATACGTCGGCGTACAGGTCTTCTCCACCGAACGTGGCGCCAGGGCGTGCCACGGCCGACTGGAGCAGCCCCAGATCACGGACACCGTGGGCGCCGCCAGTCTCCTCAACCAGTCGAGAGTGAAGAAAGAGAACCTGCTCTACTGTCAAGTAGTTGGTCACCTGGCCAGGGCTTCCAGGGCAGGACGATATCGCTCGATGAAGTCAGTCACCTGGCGCGCGAACTCCTGGTCCACGCCCGGCAATGTCGGCTCCAGAGTCGGCCGAATGATGATGCGCCCCCCCTGCCTGTCCAGTTCCACGTCGACCTCGGATCCCTCGGCCATGCCGAGAGCGTCCATGGTATCTTTGGGCAGCGAGACAACCATGCTGTTCCCAGTCTTGAACACCTTACGTCCCACGTGACACCCCCAGTGAACATACTTACAATGTAAGTATACACGGCTGTGCGGGGATGTCAAGGGCTAGCGCCGGGAAGACTGAACAGTCTTTTTCACGCCCGTGGTGGCTCTGCGCGGTTTGGGTTCGGCCTCGGCTATTCACTTCGTGAGGGGGCGACCGATGTAGCCTGGAACATCTCTGTGGTCACGATATCGAACAAGCAGCATCCGTGTGGTGTTCAGCGAATTGGCGATGTGCCCGCCCTCAACCGCTCATGTTCGGATACGGAGAGGATCGACGCCTGAGGCCGGCCAGCGCGTGCCACGATGATGCGATGTCCCCCTTTAGCCACCTTGGGCAACGCCTCGCCGAAGTGTATGCGGGCGTGGGTGGCAGTCATGGTCTGTTCCACACTCTTTCCCAAATTTTGACCACCATATTGACTAATCTCCATTATGCCGCATTCCGGTGAAAAGGGAAGTAAGACATCCACGGCTCGTCACGTCATTAGGGCAAGTAGAGAAATAGGAGGACTATAATGCGTGTATCTACATTGCTTCTGTTTGGCCTCTTGGGCCTTGTTCTGGCAGGTTGTTCCGCCCTGGCGGCGACGCCGGACACAGTGCTGCCAACAGATACACCGGTGCCAGTGACAGATACGCCGGTGCCGGCCACAGCCACGTCTGCGTCGGTGCCATCACCGACACGGGCGCCAACGCCCGACGTCGCGTTGGAGGACGAGCCACCGCCAGGAGGAGCCGAGCTCGAGTTCACCACCGACTGGCGCAAGCACAGCGTATCCTACAGTGAGATCCTCTCCGGCGGGCCGCCCAAGGACGGCATCGCGGCGGTCGATGAGCCCAGGTACGAGAGAGTGGCAAAGGCGGATGAATGGCTCAAGCCTGACGAGCCGGTCATCCTGGTAGAGATAGACGGCGAAGCCCGCGCCTATCCTATCCAGATCCTGATGTGGCACGAGATTGTGAACGATATGGTAGGGGATGTGCCGGTGACTGTGACCTACTGTCCTTTGTGCAACACCGGCGTCGCCTTCGAGCGCATGTTTGACGGGCAGATGCTGGACTTCGGTACCACCGGCCGGCTGCGCTACAGCAACCTGATCATGTACGACCGGCAGACCGAAACGTGGTGGCAGCAAGCTACCGGCGAGGGCATAGCGGGTGAGTACACCGGCCGTCAGCTGACATACGTGCCCGCCTCCCTCATCTCGTGGGCCGACTTCAAGGAGGCCCACCCGGACGGGACGGTGTTGTCGCGGCAGACCGGCTACACCCGTAGCTATGGCCAGAACCCATACGTGGGCTACGACAGCCGGGAGAACTCGCCCTTCCTGTACCGCGGTCCCGACACGCCGGAGATATTGCCGGCTATGGCCCGGGTGGTAACCGTGGATATGGTGACGGGCACGGTAGCCTATCCCTATGATGTGCTACAGGAACTGCACGTGGTGAACGACACTGTCGCCGACACGCCCATCGTGGTGCTGTGGGCGCCGGGTACCTCGTCGGCACTGAACGCGCTTACTGTGGCCAACGGTGAGGACGTGGGCGCTGCCACCACCTTCTCCCGCCAGATGGATGGCCAGACGTTGACCTTCAGCTGGGACGGTGAGCGTATAGTAGACGATCAGACCGGCAGCGAGTGGAACGTGCTAGGGCAAGCTGTCAGCGGGCCCAAGAAGGGCAGCCAGCTGGCGCCGGTGGTGAGCATCAATCACTTCTGGTTCTCGTGGGCTGCCTTCCGACCGGAGACGCGGGTGTACGGTGTCGATAACAGTGAGGTTGAGGTTGAGGCTGGGGATGAGGGCAAGGCTGAGGACGAGGTTGAGGGCAAGGTGGAGGTGAGCCAGCTGCAGTCCGATTTCGAGATCGAGGTGTACCAGGGCCAGGATCAGCTGGGCGGACAGACGGTTATGTTGTCCGACGTGCTGGCCCAGGGCAAGCCGGTGGTTCTCAACCTTTGGGCCGGCCTGTGCCCCACCTGCCGAGCTGAGCTGCCGCACCTGCAAGCAGCGTACGACGAGTACGGTGACCGGGTAAACTTCGTTGCTGTCGACATCGGGCCCTTCGTCCGGCTGGGCGACAAGGACGACGCACTGACCTTGCTCTCGGACCTGAGCATCACCATCCCGGCCGGGGCCACGTCCCAGGTCCAGATCATGAAGGACTACCGGGTGCTGGGAACACCGGCAACCTACTTCATGAAACCCGATGGCGAGATCGTCAAACAGCACAACGGCATATTGACCGGTGACCAGTTGAGCGACACTATAGAAGCGCTAATCGAGACTTCGGCCGGCTGATAGCAGGCATGGCCAGAACCGCTTCAGTCTGGTTCGCGACCCCGGCCAGGCTGAAGCCAGCTTCACCGGTCTCTGAGCAGGAATGTGAACGAGGTGAGTCAAGATGAAAAGCATAATCTCCACCAAGGCCGTATGGCCGTCGGACCTCGACAGCAAGAAGCGAGAGGGGAGCCAGCTGGTGCTGGTTGCCACGTTCGCCATCCCGGCCATGCTGGTGGTGGCAATTCTCGTGCTTCTGATAACCTTCCGAGGGGGTATCGAGAACAGTGTGGCCAATCTGGCGCTGGTGTTGCCGGTGGGATACGCCTTCGCCGCCGGTATGGTGGCCAGTGTCAATCCCTGTGGCGTGATGATGCTCACGTCCTACGCCTTCTTCCAGGCAAGGAGCGAACGGCCAGATGCCCCGGCTGTGAGCCGGGCGTTGAAGGCGCTGTTGGTGGCGGTGGTGGTAACCCTGGGACTCATCCTGATCTTCGCTGTCGTCGGCGCCATCATCTCGGCCGGGGGACAGTGGCTGGTGGCCTCTTTCCCCTACGCCGGGCTGCTGATCGGTGTGGGCATGGTGGTGCTGGGCGCCTGGCTCCTCCTGGCACGCAAGACGCTGGGCATCCTGGCAGTCAAGGGGATGACGGTGGAGCCGCAGCAGAACCTGGGGAACGCCTTTCTGTTCGGCATCACCTACGCCGTCGCCTCGCTGAGCTGCCCGCTGCCCATCTTCCTGGTGGTGGTGGGCAGCGCGCTGTCCAGCGAAGGGGCGGCCTCGTCATTCGCCCAGTTCATCGGCTACTCTCTGGGGATGGGTGCCATCATCCTGGTGGTAACGGTGGGGGCGGCGCTGTTCCGGCGGGGCATGGCCCGGTGGCTGCGAGCGTTGACGCCCTACATCCACCGGCTGAGCGCCGTGTTCCTCATCGGGGCTGGCCTGTACCTGATCTACTACTGGGTCTTCCAGGGAGGCCTGGCGGCTTAGCAGTCAACCGAGGTGATCCTGGCAGCGTCGCATCTTGAGGAGCGAGGCGGCGAGGAACCTTTCAGTCGCTAGCGGTCACCCCCTCGCGCAATGTGGAACAGGAGAAACCTGGCTTCTTGGAGAAGCCAGGTTTCTCCTGTTTTGCGTACTCGTTACCACTGAAAAGCTGTCAGTGCTATTGTGGACGCGGAATTCAGCGTTCCCCCCATTGAAACCATGGATGGCCAATGGTACTATGACACTAGAATCCTATTCAGTGTGGCTCTCAACGAGCGTCTTGCCCTCTTACCCCAGGAGTTGATAAACATGCGCACGAAATCAAGGTGGCTTCGGTTCCTCACGGTTCTCGGCCTGGGCCTGCTGGTGGCGCTGCTGGCCTTTCCGGCTACTTCACTGGCCGTGAATCTGCTGACCAACGGTGGCTTTGAGCTCTTCCAGCTCCACATGGAAGGCAGCCAGCCACGCACGTGGCTTGGCTATCCGGAACGGGTTGGCCAGGATTGGCCCGTGACGGTCGTCGATG
>JAUVRU010000179.1 GCA_030597485.1 Anaerolineae bacterium | reverse complement strand
TCCGGGGCGAGCGGAGATCGACCTGTACTCCAACACCATGGAGATCACCGTCAAGCGGGACCTGGAGACAGGAGAACTCTACACCAGCGAGGCCAGTCCCCCCTGCCCCTCTTTCATAACCACCATCAGCGACGAGCAGCTGGTACAGGCCGGCTATTTTGTCAACGAGGTTGAGGCTCAGTGGAATCGGGAGAACTACGGCTACAAGTGTGGGGGGCATTTTTCCTGGGAGGTCATCTTCCAGCGGATGTATTAGCGATGAGCGATGAGCAGAGGGTGGTGAAATGAAGCTATCCAGGCGAATCAAGGACCTATTGCGGGCCAGTGTCGGCGCCACCCTGCGCCACCCCGCGGGCTGGCGAACGGCGAAGTCACCCACGCAACTGGACGCTCAATTGGAGCGAATCAGGACGTCGCTGACAAGAGGGATCGCTCGTGAGAAACACGTGCAGGATGAGCTGGCGATGGCCGAGCAAGAGGGCCGCGAGCGAGATACCATCCGACTGCAAAGGGATTTGAGTGAGTTGAACCAATCCATGGACGAATTGCGAGGGGCACTGGACCTGATCCAGGCCCGCATCGAGATGGCCCATCAGGCCGAATCCCCAGAGGCCGTGGCGGGCGCTGCCGTTGGGGAGGCAGCCAAGCCTGGCACATCATCCCATGTGTCGCTCAGCACAGCAGCCGACGGCGGCGAGGAGCCGCAATCCACCTCGCAGGACGATGATCTGGAGGACCGCAAGGAGCGGTTGTCGAAGCCGGGGTAGAGTTGGCCGGCCCCCTTCCGGGAAGCCATCTTAGTGGTTGGGCGAAGGGACGCGCCAGGAATCAGACGACCGGATTGCTCGCCAGTCGGCCTCCACCTCCGAGATTTCAGCTGTTGTCCGCTGTCTCCACCACATAGGGGCGGAACCTGGCTACCAGTCGAGCCGGGATTCGCGCCTCAACCAGAGTGCCCTGGGGACCATACTCCTCTCGCCCTATGTTGCCGTGCTCGTGCAGCAGAGCCAGCAATTTACCCTGCTGATAAGGCAGTCGCACTCGAAGTGACACCAATTCCGAATCCAGGACGGTCTCGACGCGTTCCAGCAGCCCCTCAATCCCCTGCCTCGATCGTGCCGAAATCGCCACACTGTTGGGGTAGTCACTCAGCAGGCCCGAAATCTGGACTGAGTTGGCCAAGCGATCGATTTTGTTGAGGGCCGTCACTATCGGTGCCTGGGTGGCACCGATGTCCCGGAGTGTGACGGCGACTGCTGCCACCTGTTCCAGTGTGTTTCTGTGAGTTATGTCAACTACGTGCACGACCAGGTCGGCTTCCGTAATCTCCTCCAATGTGGCGCGGAATGACGCCACCAGCTGGGTAGGCAGTTTCTGTATGAAGCCCACCGTGTCGCTGAAGAGCGCCTCCCGACCCCCAGGCAGGGCCACGCGCCGCGTGGTTGGGTCCAAGGTGGCGAACAGCATATCAGCAACGAGCACTTCCGCGCCGCTGAGCGCGTTGAGCAGCGTGCTTTTGCCAGCATTGGTGTAGCCGACTATGGAAACTGTAGGCAAGGCTGCCAGACGGCGCTTCTGGCGATGATGAGCACGGTGTTGTCGCAGTCCTTCTATCTCTCGTTTCAGCTGGGCGATGCGCCGCCTGATTTGGCGTCGGTCGGTCTCGATCTGGGTTTCCCCCGGTCCGCGCAGGCCCACGCCCCCGGTGGCGCCGCCCGCCCGCCCGCCGGCCTGCCGGGCCAGGTGAGTCCACATGCGGGTGAGCCGCGGCAGGCGATACTCGTGCTGGGCCAGTGCTACCTGCAACTGTCCCTCTCGTGTGTGAGCGTGTTGAGCGAAAACGTCCAGGATGAGCGCGGTACGGTCGATGACCTTGCGATCCAGCGCCCGTTCCATCTCTCGTTGCTGGCGCGGTGACAGTTCATCGTCGAAGAGGAACACATCAACATCCAGCTCATCGCGATGTCCTTTCAGCTCCTCCACCTTGCCCTTGCCAATGAAGGTTGTTGGACGGATGCGTTCGAGTCGCTGGTAGGTCCCTCCTGTCACCTCGATGCCAGCCGTGTCCGCCAGAGCCGCCAGCTCCTCCAGCGAATCCTCAATGGGAAAACGCAGCTGGTCGCGCCCATCCGACGAGAATCGGTCTGCCTTCAGCTCTGCGCCTATGAGAAAGCCGCGCTCTCGCGGTGCTTTGACAGCCTGTCCTTCTCGGGTCTTGTGGTTATTCTTCTTGAACGTGCTCGTGATTGCCCTCCTGGCGTTGTTTGACTGCCCCACCCAATGATATGACAGATCTGGAATTGCGTCAACCTCAGTACGATCCTGATTGACCCACTGCTCTGATAGTGTTATACTCGGCTTGGTGATGGGCGCCGACTCGCACGTGCGAAATGGTGCCATGCCCGCCAGCCGGCGACAGCATAGACATTCCATCACCGAGACACAGGATGGACGATGGCACTCAGAGAACGATCACCCGGAACACTAGATCCCAAGATCCCATCCAAGGAACTGAGCGCCGCCCTCAACGCGGCCGGTGCCCGGTTGATAGACCTGAATAAGCAGGTCCTGACACCTGAGACCCTGCTGTTGACCTTCGTGGAGTGGGAAGAGGCAAACGCTCACAGTCTCCTGAAGGATCTGCTCAAGACGCGCGGGTACCAGTGGCAGCGTTTTGCGGGCGAGGTCGATGGCCTGGCCCACGAACGGGTTGCCCCCGACGTCGATTTTGACTGGGTGAACGATGATAACCACCGTATCCCTCTCTCTGACGAGCTGCTCATTGTCCTTGATGAGGCTCTGACCCTGGCCCGGGCCCGTGATGAGGTGTACGTTGGCAGTGAGCATGCTCTGGCTGGGATGACCCACCGAAGGGTATCTGCTGCCCGGCTATTGGAACGCCACGGGATAACTGAGCGTGCTGTCCAGGAGGCCTTGGTTGGGCGAAGTGCTGCCCGCAGCGCCACTACCACTGACTTCGTGGCACTGGCGCGACAGGGTGACATCACTCCGGTCCACTTCCGCGAGGATCTGCTGCGTGACCTGATTGGGCTGCTCACGCTGGCGTCTGACCGTCACGTCATATTGGTAGGGCCAGACGGCGTGGGCAAGAGGACACTGGTCTACAGTCTAGCACTTCTCATCGTCGAAGGGAAAGGCCCCCCAGGTCTGGAGAATGTGGTTGAGATCAATGAGGGGGCATTGCTGGACAACGCCAAACTGGCGGTGCGGGCCGGGTTGCGCAGGGCAAAGGGAGGGATTCTGTGTGTGCCTCACCTAGCTCGCTTTTTCGGTGGCTTCCGCGCTGAGTTCCCGGAAGCCGCGGGAAAGGAGCTCATGAAGGCCTTCTTCGAGGACGAGGTGGTTGTTGTCGGCACAGCTACCGAAGCCGAGTATGCTGAGCGGTTGCAGCCAAGCGCTGCTATCAACGGTCACGCACACGCTCTACGCGTGGAGGCGCCATCGGTGGGCGAAACGGCCGCCATTCTGGATGTGTTGAAGCCCAGGTTCGAGGCAGACTACGGCCTGACCATTGCCGCCGACAGCCTGAAGGAGACAGCCCGGCTTGCCGGTCGCTACCTGACCACCACGCCGTTGCCGTCTAGTGCCGTCCACCTGCTCCATCGTTCGTGCGTCACGGTCAAAATGAGTGCCCGATCAGGTCTGGCGGTGAAGTCTGATGTCCCTGCCGACCAGACTCTGGACGCGGAGGATGTGATGGTCACCGTCAGTCAGCTCACCGGCATCCCGGTCAACAAGCTGGGCGCCGACGAGCGAGCGCGTTACGCGCACATGGTGGAACATTTGAGCCAGCGCATCATTGGTCAAGAGGAAGCGGTGTTAGCTGTCAGCCGGGCGGTCAAGACGGCTCGTGTCGGGCTCAAGGATCCCAAGCGCCCCATTGGCTCCTTCTTCTTTCTGGGACCGACGGGCGTGGGGAAAACCGAACTGGCCAAGGCACTGGCGGAGTTCATGGTCGGCACGGAGGATTCCATGATCGTGTTGGACATGAGTGAGTATCAGGACGAGAACGCCATCAGCCGATTGATCGGCGCGCCGCCCGGCTATGTCGGCTATGAGGAAGGCGGGCAGCTAACCGACCACGTGGCGGCCATGCCCTACTCGGTGGTGCTTTTCGATGAAGTCGAGAAAGCTCACTCGCGTGTGCTTGACGTGCTGCTGCAGATGATGGAGGAAGGGCGTCTGACTGACGGCAAAGGACGCACGGTTAGCTTCAGTGAGACAGTCATCATCTTGACCAGCAACATTGGTGGCCGCTATCTGATCGATTCGAGTCTGCCCTCCGCGTTTGCGCGAGAGGCTGCCGAGGGGGAGCTACGCCGGCACTTCCGACCAGAGTTCCTCAACCGTCTGACCGACATCATTTTCTTCAATCGGCTGGGAGATGAGGCCTTGCAACAGATTCTGGGGCTGCTGCTGAGAAAGGAGAACCAGCTGGTCGCCGAGCGAGGTCTTGATCTGGTTGTCGATGACGCTGCCCAAGCGTGGCTGCTGAAACAGAACGAGCACCCGGAATGGGGTGCTCGTCCACTCAGGCGCATTCTCCAGAAGCACATTCGCGAACCGCTGGCTGATTGGCTGCTGGCGGAGGATCCTCCTGCTGGCTCGACGGTATTGGTGGCCGCCAGCGCTCGGGGCCTGGCATTCCCCAAGGACAAAACTCAGCCCTCTCGCCCTCTGTGAGCGGGCAAGAGGTCTGGATGTTCTGCAAACCTGATTGATTGGCCTGGGGCCAAGAAGGGGACTACTCCTCTTCGGCTTCTTCTTGCTCTACCTCTGCCTTCTTGCCCACCATTTCCGGCTCTTCCAGGACCTCTTCCTCTTCCTCAACGACTTCCTCTTCCTCTTCTTCGACAATGCGTGGTGCTTCGATGCGTGCCATCATTGTCTCGGGGTCTGACAGGATTGTCACTGCCGACGGCACCTGCAGAAGGCTCACGGTCAGCGAGTCGTTGAAGTTGACCAATGAACTCACGTCGATTTCGATGGATGCGGGCAAATCGGCCGGCAAACATTCCACCTCCACTGCGTCAATCCCGTGAACCAAGATACCGCCCAGTTCCTTCGTGGCCGGTGCTTCGCCCACGAACACCAAGGGGATATCAGCGGCGATTCGCTCAGTCATCACCACCTGGAGGAAATCAATGTGGATGATGTTGTTCCGGAGAACGTCACGTTGGACCTCGCGGGCCAGTGTTGGCACCGGCTCATTGTCTCCCACCTGTAGCCCGATGAGCACGTTCCCGCCTGCCATTGACAGGACCTTGTGCAGGGCCTTGCTCTCCATCTGGATCGGTGTGTTCTCCGTCTGGCGGCCATAGAGCACGCCCGGCACGTACCCTTCGGCCCGGATGTGCCTGACGCGCTTGCGGGTTGCCTCTCGTGTCTCTGCCTTCAGTTCAATCGGTTCCATCTTCGATGACTCCCCAGCTTGGCCCTTCCAATATCACTAGTCTAGACGGACTTGTGCATTTAGTCAAAAAAGCCAAACGGGTCTTGAATCTATTCCCCCGTCATTGCCGGAAGGTACAGCTGCTGTGTGTACTCCTTGACCATACGGGCAGTGCTGAATGCTGGCGC
>JAUVRU010000242.1 GCA_030597485.1 Anaerolineae bacterium | reverse complement strand
GCTCTCATCCTCACCATTGTGACTGATCACCAGCCGGTCAACGATGGCCTCGATGGTGTGCATCTTGTAGCGATCCAGCTCAATCTCCTCGTCCACATCACGCACTTCACCATTGACCCGCACCCGCACGTAGCCCATCTTGCGGATGTCCTCAAAGACAGCCTTGTGCTCCCCTTTGCGATCCCTGATGAGGGGAGCCAGGATCATGATGCGGCTGCCATCCGGCTTCTCTACGATGGCGTCCACGATTTGTTGCCCGGTCTGTTGGGCAACTTCGCGGCCACATTGATGGCAATGCGGCTGTCCGATGCGGGCGTAGAGCAGACGCAGATAGTCATAGACCTCCGTCACCGTGCCCACGGTTGAGCGCGGGTTGCGGCTGGCCCCCTTCTGATCTATGGAGATAGCCGGGCTCAGACCTTCGATCTGATCCACGTCCGGCTTTTCCATCTGACCGAGAAATTGGCGGGCATAAGCCGACAGTGACTCCACGTAGCGACGCTGGCCCTCGGCATAGATGGTATCGAAGGCCAGGCTGGATTTGCCGCTGCCCGACAGGCCGGTGATGACGATCAGTTTATCGCGTGGCAGCTCCACGCTGATATTCTTGAGATTGTGCTCGCGTGCCCCACGCACAATGAGATTCTTCGGTTGCATTATGCCTCAGATTGACCTGCCAATCGCTGATACCAGGGCTGAGCAGTGCGCCCAAAGCCCAACCAACAATTCTAGCACGCAAGTTCCGTTTTGGCAACGTAGCCGCGGCATCGCTTCCATCTGCATATTCCGGCGATGTCGTCCATCGATTCCGGCCATGTCGTCCACCCCGTGATCGAAGCGGCGCTATTCACGTGGGTGTGTTTCATTTCATTTGTAGGGGCACCCCTTGTGGGTGCCCAGGGCGGCATACCCAAAGGGCACTGACGCAGGACCCGCCCCTACCAAATCATTTGAAACACACCCACAACCAATACCCCGCCTGATGTGGCGGGGCTCCTGATTCTGGCCAAGACTCGCCAAGACGTGTTGCCAAGACGTAAGAATGAGAGTACAGTGCTGAGACTGAGGTGACCGCTGGTGATCATCACACGCAATGCCGTTGAGGCAGATAGACAGGTCGCACATCTGGGGGTGGGGAGCTAACGCCAATGGTCGGACCTGGCCATCGCCCGTACCACGCCCGCCTTGCTGGGATTGTTCTCGCTGACCACGGTGATGACTGATCGTGCTGCTCAACGCGACATACTCCCTGTTCGTCGGACTGCCTGGTATGCCAAGCCCACACCAACTTTTTCGGATGCCATTGCGATGGCACGCTCTCGAATGTGGCGCCATTTGTATTTCCAGATGTCACCCACAGCCGCAGATGTGAAAAAATACCGTCCGAAATCTTGACCCGTTTCACGGATGCCTTATGTTATGCAACCTGACAACCTGAAATCTAACATAATCTGAAGAATTTGAGCACAATCACCGGAAGTCCGATGGCTTCCGGAGGTTGATCGATTTCAACTTTGGACAAAGTCCAGATAAGGACATGTTCACAATAGGTGATGATCATGACTAGCACAACAACTGCACCTCCCGCGCGCGAGATGCGCGCTTGGGAGAAGAACCTGATGGGAGTGAAAATCAACGAATTCCCCAGGTTGCTGCCGGGTCTGTTGGCAGTCAGTTTGCTCGCTTGGTTGAGCATCTGGTTGAGCGAGTTCATCGGCGTGCGTTTAATGGGATTCGAAAAGTCTCCGGTTTCGGCCGTGATGGTGGCTATCCTTCTCGGCATGATCATCGGCAATATTGTTGTTCTGCCGGGCTGGTTGAAGCCGGGCTTCCAGTTCGCACTAAAGAAACTGTTACGCCGGGGCATTATCGTGCTGGGCATTCGGCTGAGTGTCTTTGATGTGTTTCGGGTCGGCGCGGTAGGTGTGCCAATCGTGGTGCTATCTATAGCCATCGCCCTGTTCTTCACTACCCGTCTGAATGAGTGGCTCAGACTGCCCGAGAGACTGGGGACACTCATCGCTGTTGGGACCTCCATCTGCGGCGTATCGGCTATCGTCGCTGCTGGACCAGCGATTGACGCCGAGGATGAGGAAGTGGCTTATGCCATAGCGGTCATCACCGTTTTTGGAATCGTTGCTATGTTGGTCTATCCTTATGCCGCCAACATTATCTTTGCTGGTAATCCGGTCCAGGCAGGGCTCTTTCTGGGCACAGCGATCCATGAGACCGCGCAAGTGGCGGGAGCTGGGCTGGTGTATGCAGACGTATTCTCGGCACCCCGTGGTCTAGACGTGGCCACCATCACAAAATTGATACGCAATGCTTTCATGGCGGTGGTCATTCCGCTGATGGCCCTCTATTACGCCCGCAGGGCGCTGGGGCAGGGCGAAGAATTTGAGGGACAGAAGACCAGCTTCACCAAGCTATTTCCGATATTCATTCTAGGCTTTCTGGCTTTTGCCGTAATACGCTCCATTGGCGACGCGGGCATCCACGCCGGGGGTGAAGCTTTTGGGTTATGGGACAGCGCTACCTGGAAGGCTATCCACAGCTTCATCAAGAATTGGGCCGTCAACTTTATGGTCTTGGCTCTGGCTGGAGTCGGATTGAGCACCAGTTTCCATATTCTCAGAGGTCTGGGCATCAAACCCTTTGTTGTTGGCCTGGGCGCGGCGCTGATGGTAGGCGTGGTCAGCTTGACCATGATCTTCTTGCTAGGAACGTTCGTGACATTCTAGCTAAGCAATTAGCGAAGCGCTGCCTCAAACCGACAGGTGGTTGAAACAAGATCTCCAATGTCATGATTAGCCAACGGAGGTTGGCTATGTTGACAATGAGACAACTGACATCGAATGCATAGGCCGTGTTTACCTGAAGGGGTATGTGAAGACTCCTGTGAAAGAACTCAAGCATAGATCGGTATGGGATGTATACCTTGGGAAAAGAAACAGAGAGAATTCCCCTCAATAAAAGGTGACAGACATCTTGTCCAACAGGTATGGAAGCAGAATGACTCCTCAGGATATTTCTTTGTGTGGAAGAATTTCATGTGGTGACGAACCGCGCTCTTAGCTTGTCTCCGATCAGCCACGTAACGCAGATTGAGCGCTGATTCGTGCAGCTTCTCTGAGGAAAACCACGAGACACTGCGTGTGGTTTCCCTGTCAGCTGAACACCTACACATCCCAAATTTCCACAAGCTCGTCTCCCCCAGATGTTGGGAGACGCTGGCTACAGGAAATCGGTGGGGTCCACGTCCACTCGCCAGCCTAGCGGAAGGGTGATGGGACGGAGCACCGCTTCTGGTTCATTGGCGCGGATGACGATATGCCAGCGATGCTGGCCGCGTAACTTGCCATAGAAGCAGGGAGCCGGTCCCACGATTTCGACGCCCGGTTCGCCCCGGCGAGCAACGTGCGCCTTCAGTGTCTGGGCCATACCTTCGGCCTCTTCTTCAGCTCGCCTGGCACCAGTGCCCGTGAACACGAGCCGGGCCAGCCGCTTGAATGGCGGATAGTGACCTTGGTGCCGATCGGCCAGCTCTTTGCGGTAGAAGGCGCCGTAGTCGTGAGCGGCGGCAGCCCGGATCAGCGGCAATTCGGGATGATAGGTCTGGATGATGACCCGCCCACCCAGGGGGCTGCGCCCGGCTCGCCCGGCCACCTGCACCAGCAACTGAAAGGTACGTTCAGCAGCGCGAAAGTCCGGCAGAAAGAGAGCGGTGTCAGCGCTGATGACGCCCACCAACGTCACCCGAGGCATATCCAATCCCTTGGCGATCATCTGGGTGCCGATCAGCACGTTGGCCTGTCCTTCAACAAACTGCGACAGGAACGCTTCGTGGCTGCCCCTGGCCCGGGCTGTGTCCATATCCCAACGCAGCGGACGGGCGGTGGGGAACATGTCGCGCACGGTTGCCTCCACTCGCTCCGTGCCCAGGCCGAAATAGCGAATGCGGCGGCTCTGGCAGACCGGACACTGGCTGGGATTGGCCTGGCGTCGGTTACAGTGATGGCATATCAATGCCTCATCGGCCGCGTGAAACGTGAGCGGCATCTGGCAACGCGGACAGGTCATAACGTGACCGCAGTCACGGCATAATACAAAGGTGGCCGTTCCCCGTCTGTTGAGGAAGAGTATGACCTGCTGGTCGGCGGCCAGGGTATCCCGGATGGCGTCCTGCAACGTCCGGCTAAAGATCGACGGATTGCCTGCTTTCAGCTCCTGGGAGAGGTCTACCACCTCCACCGGGGGCAGGGGGAGCGTGCGGATATCATCAAAGCCGGCCACTGGCTGGCCAACGGCCTTCGGGGGGACGGCTTGATGGGACAGGTGACGGCAATGCGCCAGCACCCGGTAGGGCAGTGTGAGCAGGGTCAGCTCGTGCCGCTGGGCGCGGCGGAAGGTGGTCACGTCGGGGGTAGCGCTGCCCAGAATGACGGTAGCCCCGGTCAGCCGGCCCAGATGCAGGGCAGCGTCACGTGCGTGGTAGCGGGGGGCGCGGCCCGCCTTGTAGGCCGGTTCATGCTCCTCGTCCAACACGATCAGTCCCAGGTCCGGTACTGGCGCGAACAGGGCGCTGCGGGCTCCGACCACCACCCGCAACTCCCCGTCTCGAACCCGTTGCCACGTGTCGAAACGTTGGCCCAGGGACAGGTCGCTGTGCCACACAGCCACCTGGTCGGGGAAGCGGACAGCCACCCGGTTGATGGTCT
>JAUVRU010000167.1 GCA_030597485.1 Anaerolineae bacterium | reverse complement strand
GCCAGACGAGCAACGCCCTCCCCCCCTTGGCCTCCAGCCCACGATACGTGGCTTCCCCTGCTGGCTGGAGTGGCCTGCTAGGTCGTATCTTGGGTGAGGTGAATGCCTTTCATCAGGCCAATCCCCTCCGCCAGGGGATGCCTCGCGAAGCGCTCAAGAGTCGGCTTGGCTTGGAGACACGGCTGTTCAACGAAGCCATAGCCCGTGCTGTCACTGAAGGAGCGCTGGCGGAGAAGGATACGTTCATCCGGTATCCTGAGCACACCGTTCGCTTCACAGACAAGCAGCAACAGGCCATTGATCGCGTACTGCATCAATTTCGGGGTGCCCCATACACCACCCCATCCCACAAGGACGTGGTAGCCAGTCTGGGCGAAGACGTGACTCTGTCTCTGATCGAGTCCGGCCAGCTGGTTCGCGTCAGCCCGGACGTGTTGCTGCTGCCGGAAACCTATGAGGAATCGGTGGGTTGGGTCAGGCAGACCATTTCCGAAAACGGCAGCGTGAACGTGGGACAATTACGAGATGCCCTGAGCACCAGCCGCAAATATGCTCTGGCGTTGTTGGAGTATATGGATGACCAACACATCACCAAAAGGGTGGGCGACGAACGGGTATTGCGTTGAGCGGTCGGGCTACAAACCCTGATGAACCTGCTGCTGTATCGTATGAGCAGCTGGTCCACGGGCCGGAAAGCCTGCGGCGAGAGGGCGGTTGACAAATCTGTTGTGGTGGACGAGTGACTGACACCGTGCGTATCTACCTGGACGTAGCAGCGGCGGTACACCGCCGGGCAGGACTGGGACGCTACGCGGAAAGTTTGACGCGCGCGTTGGTCGCCAATGACCCGACGCGCTTTGCGCTTTTCTATAATCGGGGCGGGGGGGAGGTGCACCCCCTGGCCGGCCTAGAGGAGTGGCCGACTCGCACGGTGCGTGCCGGTTACAAGCCGTGGCGTCTGGCTGTCTGGCTGGGACATCTGGCCGGGCTGGGTTTTGATCGCCTGCTGTCTGGAGCCCAGCTTTACCACGCCACCGAACACCTGCTCATGCCCTTGCGGCGGGTGCCCACGGTGCTCACCGTCCACGACCTCATCTTTCGGCTCTTTCCTCAACACCACAAACGGCTGAACTTCTGGTATCTGAACGTCACCATGCCCCTATACTGCCGGCGGGCCGGAGCCATCATCGCGGTATCCGAGGCAACGAAGCGAGACCTGATGCGCCTGTATGGCGTGGAGGAATCCAGGATCACCGTGGTGCGCGAAGCAGCTGCCCCCCAGTTCACACCCCCCTCGCCCGATCACGTCGAACGGGTACGCATTCGCTACGGCCTGCCCGACCGCTACGTGCTGCGTGTGGGCACCATCGAGCCGCGCAAGAACCTTGACCGGTTGCTGGAGGTGATCCAACAGCTGCGCAAGGGGGGTGAGGCGATACCGCTGGTGATAGTGGGCAGCAAGGGATGGCTCTACCAGAGGTTCTTCCGCCGGCTGGACGAGTTGGCGCTGGGTGACCTGGTGCACCTGCCAGGCTACATCCCTGATGCTGACTTACCGGCTGTCTACGGCGGGGCTACGTTGGCAGTAGAGCCTTCACTGTCCGAGGGTTTTGGCTTGCCAGTGTTGGAGGCGATGGCATGTGGGGTGCCGGTCGTGTGCAGCCGGACATCAAGCCTGCCCGAGGTGGGCGGGGAGGCTGCTCGCTATTTCGATCCGTCCGAGGTGTCCAGCATAGCCCACGAAATCCTGACCGTCTGGCGCGACGCGGTGCTTCGAGACGCTATGCGACAGGCAGGACTGGCCCGCGCCGCCCGGTTCTCCTGGGAACGAGCTGCCCAAGAGACGATGACGGTGTACGAAGCGGTGCTGGCTGCCCCCGAAGGTCTCTGACTTACCCCTTGATGACGGCGATCGGCACCAGCCGGGCCACCTTGGTGGCGATGCCCGCACCGCACACTACCTCCACCACCCGGTCCACGTCTTTGTAGGCGATGGGCGCTTCCTCGGCCAAGCCAGCCATACTGCCCGCCCGCACCTGGATGCCGCTCGCCTCCAGCTGCTCGCGCAGTTCGCTACCCCACACGCTTTTTTTTGCCTTCGAACGGCTCATGGCACGGCCTGCCCCGTGGCATGTGGAGCCAAAGGTCTGAGCCATCGCCCGCTCGGTGCCCACCAGCACCCAGCTGGCGGTGCCCATCGAGCCAGGCACGAGCACTGGCTGGCCGACGTCGCGGTACACAGCGGGGAGTTCGGAAAATCCGGGACCGAAAGCGCGAGTCGCTCCCTTGCGGTGAACGCACAGCTTCACATAGCGCCCGTCTATCTCATGCTCCTCCACCTTCGCCATATTGTGACCGATATCGTAGATCTGGTAGAGGCCGTGATTACTGACCTTGCTCGCCAGCACCTGTTCAAAACTGCGCCGGACGTGGTAAGTGACCACCTGCCGGTTGGCATAAGCGTAGTTGGCGGCTGCCTTCATAGCCCCCAAGTAGTCCCGACCATCCGGGCTGCTCAGGGGTGCGCACACCAGTTCCCGATCAGGCAGCTGAATGCCATACCGGTGCACCGCTCTCTGAAAACGTTTCACGTAATCGCTGCATACCTGGTGACCCAGCCCCCGTGACCCGCAGTGAATCTGAACCGCTACCTGCCCGATAGACAGCCCCATCCGCTGCGCCACCGCCTCATCGAAGATCTCATCCACTCGATCCACCTCGATGAAGTGATTACCGGCGCCCAAGGTACCCACCTGGCCTTTGCCTCGCTCCTTAGCCCGCTGGCTCACTGTGCCAGCATCGGCGCCCTCAAGACAGCCTCCATCTTCAGTCCGCTCCAGATCGGACTCGGTGGCATAGCCCCGGCCCAGCGCCCAGCTGGACCCCTTTTCCAGGATTCGGTCCAGCTCACCCGGCTTGAGCTTGATGCTGCCTCCCTTGCCCACACCACTGGGGCAGTTGGCATACAGAGCAGATGCCAGGTCATCCAGATGGGGCGCTACCTCTGCCTCCTCCAGATGTGTCGCCAGCAGCCGTACGCCGCAGTTGATATCGTATCCAACGCCACCAGGCGAGATGATACCGTCCGGCAGCTCGGTGGCCACCACACCGCCGATGGGAAAACCATATCCCTGGTGAATGTCGGGCATAGCCAACGCATACCGGGCCACCCCCGGTAGGGTGGCCGTGTTGACCAGCTGCTCCAGGCTCTTGTCCCTCAATGCACCCGTCAGCAGCTCGGAATCAGCGTAGAAGCGGGCTGGTACGCGCATATCCTCCCGAAAGGACTGTGGGATCTCATACACGTATTCGCCCATCCGCTTGAGATCACCGCTGTCTACCATCGGACAAACCTCCTCACTCACACATCGAACACCACAACTGCTTCCAGCCCCTGGTCTGTCTGGACAATTGCCAGATTGTGGTAGGTGACCGCTTTGATGTGTTCTTGCAGCACCGGCACATAACCACCTCGACCAACAGCCAGCAGGCGAGTGGGCATCACCCGAAGCAGGTCAAACTCCCGAAAGACAAGCATTTCCATTTCCGCCAGATACGCCAGCTCACTCAACCACTCCACCAGCAGACCTTCGGAATCGAACGCCTCTATGTGAAATCGCCGTTCCGTCTCACTTGAGATGCCATCCAGGTCAGGAACCAGCAGGCTGGCCATGCCACGGGCGGCGTTCACCAACAACTCCCCCAGGTCACGCCCCCGCACGCGCAGCGCGCGGTCAGCCGTGTGCTCAACCTCCTCAAAATCACTCATACCGATGTCATTATAGCATGAAGGGGGACATGTCTCAATGTTGCCTCCTTCATCAAGACCCATCTCGGGTGCGTACCAGTTGCCTGCCCGATTCAGGTGAGTTGCAAAAGAGGAAGTTTTGTGATAGAATATTGCCGGAGATGCGCGTTGCCCCACCTGGCCTTGGGACGGTACCAGGTACTGTGCCCATGCGCCTCCGCACTGCATTACCCAGCGCCTCTCCAAAATCCAGCAGAATAAAGGATGACGGGATTATGAAAAAGAAAATCCGCTTTTCTGTATTCTTCTTTTCAGCCTTCTTGCTGTTTACGATGACGGCATTGCCATCTGCGGCTGGGCCAGGCGCTGGCAACAGTCCTCGGGTGGCGCACCCGCTGAGAGACGGGCTGAACGTCGGCACACTGGAACCGGGTGAAACATCCTGGTACGTCATTGACAGCAATGGGCTGGGGGAACCCTCGGGCCAGATGATGGTTCTCAACATGATCTACAGGCCAGGCGACCACGATGTGGCACCCTATGTCAACTTTCAAATCCTCGGATTTGAACAGGTAGATCGCTGGCTACAAGGATACACCGACTCCTACATCGGTATGGGTGTCTTCACCACCACTGACTTCGACCAGGAAACGTCTGAGAGGCTTTGGTCAGGGGATTTGTTGCAGGACCAAACCTACTACGTCCGCCTCTTCAACAACTCGAGCAAGACCGTGGAATTCCATCTGATGGCCCTGAGCCAGCAATTGAACACCACAGCTACCGAGCCACAAGCCAGAGTGGTGGAGACAGGGATGGAGAGAGTGGGGACCACAGCCCACGTCGAACCGGCGTCAACTGCGCCGCGCTCCAGGTCCGCGGACGCCATCTTCAAGCCGGCCGCTACCCTGGTGGAGGCACAGTGGCAGCTGGTGGCAGCGGCAGTGCAAAGCATGTCCGCCGATGAGGCTGCCGCCTGGTTGCAGATGGCCAGCCGGGTGGGATGGCTGCCGGGCAGCGGCGGCTCCAGCGCCAGTGCCGTGAACGTCAGCGCCACCACGGTTGAGGCGGACACTGAGGCGTCTCCGCCAGCGCAGCCACTTGACGCCCCGGCAGAGTCGCCTATGACCGAGATGGCCGAATCAAAAGACGCTGCACCCGAGCCGGTGCCGCACCCATCTGCAGAGGCAATCACTGCCTCTCTGTTCGATCTGTATCCCAACGTCTACCCCGGCACACCATTGGCGCTGCACGATGGGGCCAATGTGGGCAAGCTGGCGCCAAGCGGCGAGCACTGGTACACCTTCATCCGGGAGGACCTGGATGATCGCATCTTCGAACATATGGCCCTCACCCTCGTCTCGACGCCGTCCGATGGCAACGAGTCGCATCACATCAACTTCCAGATCTTCACCGGCAGCCAGCTCCACATCTGGCAACGAGGCACCCCCAAGGATATGGTGCCCATGGGCGCGGGCCAGTGGGTATCGCGGGACAACGATCCGGTGACGGGAGAACGTCTGTGGGCCGGCATGGTGGTTGATGGCGACACGTATTACATTCGGGTCTTCAACAACTCGAGAAATGTGATTGACTACTACCTCATCACCAACGACATCAGAAACACAGAACTGGGCAGTCGGGTCTACGCGGCCAACCAGTTCTACCCGCTCACGCTGTGGCAGCCTGGCAGCAATATCCCCCGGAAGTATTGACCCCGATGATGGGAGCATGTTGAGCGGCTCCGACGGCTGGTTATTAAGATGAATGAGTATCAGGGCGGCCTGGGCAGGTCGCCCTGTTGTTGTATCATCGCACCATCTACGCGACGACCTGTCACGTTCCACAGATGGCATCCCGGATTCTCCGTTCACCCACTGATCTTGACATAAACGACACAGTTATGGTATACTATGCACAGGCGATAACATCGCCCGGTTACGGATTCCGTTACAGGGTTGCCAGGAGGCACCGCTATGAGTGCGTTGAGCAACCGCTTGAGAAACGCGCCAAAAGTCGTGAGAATCCTATTGCTGCCAGCTATCGTGCTTCTTGTTCTCTTGCTGGTCGTGCTGGTGG
>JAUVRU010000115.1 GCA_030597485.1 Anaerolineae bacterium | reverse complement strand
GATTCCGCATGGATATGGAACCGCAGAACATACCGCTGCTGCTGCGAAACGCGGGGCTCGATCCCGCGGACGTGGCATATGTTTTCCTGTCTCATCTGCACTACGATCATTGCTCGAACGTCAAGCTGTTTCCCAATGCCAGGTTTGTCGTGTCACGCACTGGCTGGCATCTTACGCTGGATCCGCCGGTGGACGACCTGGTGCCCGGCGTCCTCTTCCCCCGTGATGTGTTGGCCTACCTGGCCGGTGAGGCGCGGGTCCGATTGATTTTGGTGGACGACGAAGCGCCTGAGATCGTACCCGGCATTGGCGCGTTCTACGTGGGGGGGCACACGATGTGTTCCCAGGCAATCACCGTCCAGACCAAGCAGGGCTTGGCCGTCTTCCCGGGCGACACAGTGTTCTACTACGAGAATCTGGAGAAGAATCATCCCATTGGCCTGGCGTTGGACATCATCCAATGTCACCAGGCGATGGGGCGCGTTCGGGAAGTGGCCGACATCGTGGTGCCACCCCACGACCCGGTTCTGCTGGAGCGCTTTGCCGACGGCGTGGTCGTCGGCGACTGACAGGAGTGGGGACCAGACCCGACGGGTGCATCTTGTCGCATTCGGAACAACTCACTCAGTGCACGGAGGACACGAGGGGACACGGCTCCGCAGGTGCGGTTTTTGTTTCTTCGTGTCCTTCGTGTATAGTTGGTAAATGGTCACGGAACGTGAATTGTTATGAGAGATGATCTGAGTGGACGAATCGCTCTTGTCACCGGGGCGGGGCGGGGCATTGGTTTGGCCATTTCCAGCGGGCTGGCGCACCAGGGCATCCAGGTTGCCATGATTGACGTTGACCCGGTTGGCCTCCAAGAGGCTGCCGAGTCGGTTGGCGGCTCGGCGCTGGCGGTGCAGGCGGACGTGAGCCGACCAGATGACGTTCAGCGTGCTGTTGACCAGACGGTCGAGCACTTCGGCGGCCTGGCTATCCTGGTGAACAACGCCGGTATCTGCCCTATGTCCGACTTTGCCAGCATCACCGAAGCGGAATGGGACCGGGTCCTTGCGATCAACCTGAAGGGGGCGTTTCTGTGCTGTCAGGCGGCGTTACCACACCTGCGACGCAGCGGGACGCGGGGGCGCATCGTCAACATGGCCTCGGTGGCTGGTGAGATGGGGGGTGTTTCTACGGGCGCTCATTATGCCGCGTCAAAGGCCGGGTTGATTGGGCTGAGCAAGTCGCTGGCCCAACTCCTGGCGGCCGATGGCGTGACAGTTAACTGCCTGGCGCCTGGCACCACCGCCACCGACCTGACCGCTGCCTGGTCAGAGGCGGACCTGGCACGAGTGCGAGACAAGATTCCGCTCGGGCGACTGGCCCAACCGGATGAGATTGCGCAAATGGTCTGCTTCCTGGTTTCGGACAAGGCATCCTACATCACCGGTGCTACGCTGGACATCAATGGGGGACTGTACCTGCGTTGATGTCAGACTGCTTCGGTTATCATTGGGGGAATCTGTGGGTGTTCAGTTCCCCAGCAATAGAACGCTGTTTTCGCGGATTTGGCGCAGATGAACGCATATCGAATCGAAACACAACAGCGAAGACTAGCGTGCATCTGCGTCATCCGCGTTCTGTTCAGGGGATGGCTGAGCCGTTGGCATGAGAGAGGTAACACGTGGAGATTTTCGTCCCTGGGCGTGTCTGTCTGTTAGGCGAGCACTCTGACTGGGCTGGTGGATACCGGCGCATCAACGCAGATATTGAGAAGGGTTATGCACTGATCAGTGGGACCAACCAGGGCATCTATGCCCGGGTTGAGCAGCACCCCACGGCGTTGGTGCTGACTTCGATTACGGCTGACGGCGTCCGTCACGGCCCATACGAGATTCCTATGGAGCTGAACGCCCTGCTGAGAGAGGCCCAGGAGGGTGGCTTCTGGAGCTACGTGGCCGGGGTTGCCTACCAGATCATGACCCACTACCACGTACGCGGACTGGTGATGGACAACTATAAGACCGACCTGCCGGTCAAGAAGGGGCTGTCGTCCAGCGCCGCCATCTGCGTGCTCACGGCGCGGGCCTTCAATCGGATTTACGATCTCAAGATGACGATCCGGGGTGAGATGGAAGCGGCCTACCAGGGGGAGATCACCACCCCTTCGCGGTGCGGGCGCATGGATCAGGGCTGTGCCTATGGCAGCCGGCCCGTGTTAATGCCCTTTGATGGCGATCACCTGGACACGACTGAATTCCAGGTTGGGGAGGACCTGCATCTTGTTCTGGTGGATCTGCAGTCTCGTAAAGACACGATGAAGATCCTGCGTCAGCTGAACCGCTGTTATCCGTTTGCGGACAACGAGGTTGAGAAAGGCGTGCAAGATCTGCTGGGCCCCATCAACAAGCGGGTCGTTCACCAATCTGTGGATGCGGTGCAGGCATCAGATGCGGAGAGGCTGGGCAGCCTCATGGTCGAGGCTCAGACATTCTTCGACCGCTACGCAGCGCCGGCCTGTCCGGACGAGTTGACCGCCCCGGTGTTGCATCGCGTGCTGAACTATGATCCGCTCAGGCCGCACATCTGGGGTGGCAAGGGGATTGGCTCACAGGGAGACGGTACCGCCCAATTCGTGGCTCGCAGCGCCGCCGACCAGCAGGCAGTGACCGAGATCATCGAGCGGGACCTGAAGATGCCCTGTCTGAAGATGACACTGCGCAGCGGTCCCAAGGTGCGCAAGGCTGTCATACCGGCAGCTGGTTTCGGCACCCGCCTCTTCCCGGCCACCAAAGCAACCAAGAAAGAGCTTTTTCCCATCGTGGATCGAGATGGGATCGCCAAACCCGCCGTTCTGCTGATCGTCGAGGAAGCCCTCCAGGCCGGCGTGGAGGAGGTGATCATCATCGTTCAGGAGCACGACCTGGCGGATTTCCAATCGTTCTTCAACGTGCAAATCTCCATTGAGAACTACAACAAGCTGTCGAGTCAATTCCAGGAGTACTCGCATCGTCTCCTGGAAATGGGCCGGCGGGTCTCATTCGCCATCCAGCCAACTCAAGAGGGATTTGGACACGCCATCTATTGTGCCCGGGAAGCCGTCGGCGATGAGCCCTTCCTCCTCATGTTGGGCGATCACCTGTATCGCTCCCACGTGGAGAAATCGTGTGCGCAGCAGTTGCTCGACACCTATCATCAACACGGCGTCAGCGTGCTGGGTCTACGCCGAACCCCGGAAGAAAAGATCGCCAATTTTGGCACGGTGACCGGGGTATGGATGGAGGATGGCCAGTTGCTCAGCGTGACTGAGTTCGCTGAAAAACCAACAGTTGATTACGCTCGTCACAACTTGACCGTGCCCGGTTTCTCGCCGGGCGAGTATCTGACGGTATTCGGCCAGTATGTCATCACGCCACAGCTGTTCGAGTATCTTGATGAGCATATCACGAACAACGTGCGGGAACGAGGTGAGTTTCAACTGACCTCTGCGCTGGACCGGCGGCGGCAGGAGGACGGCTTCGTGGGGTTGGTCATTGAAGGGCAACGCTACGACATCGGACTGCCGGAGTATTATCTTGAGACATTGCAGCTGTTCCGAGAAGAATAGCCGTGCAGATACTCGACCCATGTAGGAATTCTAAGAAGACTCCTCCGTGTTCAAACCGTTTTCGTAACCTTCGCAAGGTTACGCCGAGTAGCTACATGTTTTCCAACCTTTGTGGTGTATAATGTTCTGTGAGGGGATGTTGTTTCGGTCGCTCGCCGAGGGTTTACGCGTCCCTCTGAGACGCCATCGGGACAGGGCAATCCAGCGGACGACCCGGGGCAGCGGTGAGCATCTCGGAGGGAATCTACCATGAATCCTGATGATCTGCCACGGATTCCGGATGACGAGTTTCGCAGCCGGTGGGAGCGTCTCCAGGCAGCCATGGCCAATGCCCGTCTGGACTTGGTGGTGGCTTACGCCGACGACCACGCGGTGGCGGGGCCGGCCCACGCTCGCTACTTGGCTGATTTCGCCCCTCACTTTGAGCCAGTGTGTGTGCTGGTGCCGGCGGCCGGTGATCCGCTGTTGCTGTCGGGCCCGGAAACCGAAGCACTGGCCCAATTGACATCTCGCACCAAGGATGTACGGGTCATCCGCGAGTTCACCCACCCGGACGAAGAATATCCCTTCACCAACCCCATCAGCCTGCGGGATGCCGTGGCCGAAGCGTTGGAGCGGACCGGCAGGCCGCTTCGCCGGGTGGGCTTGGCTGGCCTGGAGATAATGCCGACAGGACTCCACCAGGCGTTTGTCCATCTATTCTCTCAATGGGATTCCCAGGGTGAGGGTGTGGAGACAGACGACGCCGAATACATGGTGACCGGCTTGCGTGCCATAAAGACGCCGGCTGAGCAGCAGGTGATACGGTATGCCTACCAGCTGGCCCAGGCAGGCATGCAGGCCGCCTTCGATGCGATACACGAGGGGGCCACCGAACGCGAGGTAGCCGCCGCTGCCGAGTTCGCCATGCGCTCCCAGGGATCCGAGGGAATGGGGATTGACACCATCGTGGCTTCTGGACCCAACACTCGTCCCATTCTGGCCCGTACCCGATTGCGTGAGCTGGATCGGGACGAGTTGATTCTGTTGACCATCGCTCCCCGCTACGAGGGCTACCACGCCGCTATCGGGCGGCCTGTGGTTTTAGGCGAGCCGGACGCCGAGGTGCAGCGGGCCATGGAGGTGGCGACCGAAGCCCAAAAGGCTGCGGCGGAGGCCATGCGCCATGGCGTGCCTGGCGGCGACGTGGAAAGAGCTGCCCGCCAAGTGGTTGAGGAAGCCGGCCTGGGAGAGTACTTCCTCTATTCCGGTGTGCACAGCGTCGGCGTCATTGAGTTTGAGCCGCCCATCTTCGGACCGGGCAACTGCATTCCCCTGCAGCCCGGGATGGTCCTGTCGATAGACGTGCCCCTCTTTCACGCGCCCTGGGGTGGGCTGCGTTATGAGGACGGCTATCTCGTCACTGAGGGCGGTGCCGAGCCGCTGGACGACTTCTCCACTGGCGTGCTGACGTTGGAGTGAGCGCCCAGCGCCATCGGGTGAGATCGGTATCCTGAATGTCACCGGGTTGTGACTACCCGGCTGGCGTCCCCTATTCGTTGCGGCACTGTTGCACGGTCTCGCCACTGGGGATGTCCCAGCTGGCAAAGTCATCTTCGGCACAGTCAGGGTGAATCATCACATTGCGGCCTACGCGGATGCCGCCTGGAATGCGGGTCCGTTCGCCCACCACCGTGATGCCGCTGTCGAGCCACTCCGGCTGGGCCGCATTGGGCGTGAAGTCGTCACCGTGTCCCACCACAGCGCCCGATCCCACCACCACCTGACCGTCGAGGATGCTGGTGTCAATCAGCGCGCCAGGACCGATCCATGCGTCGGGCAGGATAACCGATCGGCGTACGATAGCCCCCGGCGACACGTACACCCCTGGCGATAGCACTGACTCCTCAACCGTACCCCTCACCACACATCCATTGGAGATCAGGCTGGTAACCACCCGACCCTGAGGACCCACCTTGGCCGCCGGTTTTTCCTGGTCGCGGGTGTGTATGACCCAATCAGGGTCGTACAGGTTCAGCGGAGGCACCGGCTGCGCCATCTCCAGATTCGTCTCCCAGTAGGCATGTATGGTGCCCACATCCACCCAGTAGCCCTCGAAGGGATAGGCGTAGACTTGGGCCCGGTCTATCACGCTGGGAATGACGTGTTTGCCAAAGTCGAGCTCGGGCACTTCCCGGTGCATCGTCTCCAATCGCTCCCCTAGCGCCTCGGTGTTGAATACATAAACGCCCATGGAGGCCAGCGTGCCCTTGTCCTGGTGGGGAGGCTTCTCGGTGAACTCCAGCACCCGCATCTCGTCGTCCACCGTCATGATGCCAAAGCGGCTGGTCTCCTCCAGGGGCACGTCACGAACAGCGACGGTCAGGTCGGCGCGTTTGGCCTGGTGAAACTCCAGCATGGGCCGGTAGTCCATCTTGTACACGTGATCGCCGGACAGAACGAGCACTGCCTCGGCTCGCTTCTGAAGGGCGAAGTCGAGGTTCTGGTAGACGGCGTCAGCGGTGCCGCGATACCAGTCACCGACGTTCCGCCCCAGGTAGGGCTGGCGCAGGTGTACACCACCCCCACGCCGATCCAGGTCCCAGGGCTTGCCGATGGATATATGCGCGTTGAGTGAGTGGGGGCGGTACTGGGTGAGGACTGCCAGGTCGTAGATGCCGGAATTCACGCAGTTGGATAGGGTGAAATCAATAATGCGGAACTTACCGGCAAATTGGACGGCAGGCTTGGCCCGGTACTCGCACAAGACCGCCAGCCGGGTGCCGGCCCCGCCGGCCATCAGCATGGCAACTACGCGCATAGGCGGGGTCCTCCCAAGGGACCGAAGAAACAACTGAAACGATCTGATGGATATGTCAGTGATCTGGGAAACAGAGTATACAGGACAGCGGGTAGGGCGTCAAGAGCAACAGTCTGCGGTTGAGCTGTGACCCTGCTTTCTCCGATCGCCGCCGTGCCCGGCGGTTTTCGATTCGGAGAAATGGGACAATCGACTATAATAGGCTAGCATCCTCTGGATGGGCTAGCATCCTCTGGATAGGCTAGCACCCTCTGGATAGGCTAGCATCCCCTGGATAGGCTAGCATCCTCTGGATAGGCTAGCACCCTCTGGGTCGGAACAGGGGGTAACAACAAACGAAGCCAACAAGGAGGGACGCTGGGCGAAACACAGGGATTCATTGGCTTGGGCATCCTGGGACGCGGAATGGCCAGCAATCTGCTCAAGGCCGGTTACGACGTGCGCGTCTGGAATCGCACTGCCGGCAAGATG
>JAUVRU010000523.1 GCA_030597485.1 Anaerolineae bacterium | reverse complement strand
GGGAGGCGACCAGCAGCGTGCCTCGTACCGTGTCGTCAACGTAGGTCAAACAGCGAGTCTGCTGCCCATCGTCATAAACCGTAATGGGCTCACCGGACAGCGCCTGGCTGACGAACCGGGCCACCACGCTGCCGTAACCCCGTGGGTCCAGCCTCGGGCCGTACGAATTGAAGTAGCGCACCACGCTGACCGGCAATCCCTGCCGATGATAGGCAAAGGCCAGGTGTTCATCCAAGGCCTTGGCCAGCGCGTAAGACCAGCGACCGACGGCGGTCGGTCCCAGCAGGCTGTCATCATCCTCACTGAGAGGCACCTTTTCCGACTTGCCGTATACCTCTGAACTGGAAGCAACCACCACCCGTCGCCAATACCGGTAGGCACACTCCAGGACCACCTCGGTGCCCCGCACGTTGGTCACGATACACTGTAGGGGATCCTCCACCACATACTTGACGCCCACCATCGCCGCCAGATGGTAAACTACCTCGGCCTCGGCCACCAAACGGTCCACCCGTGGGTCGTTGAGCAGGGTATCACACACAAATCGAAAGCGCGGGTGTCCCAGCAGGTGTTGGATGTTGGCCACTTTTCCGGTGCTCAGATTGTCCAACACCGTCACGTGGTTGTCAGCGGCAATCAGCGCATCGACCAGATGGGAGCCGATATAACCAGCCCCCCCAGTAACCATCACTTTCACAACCTCACCTCCAACGGTGACTGGCGGAAACTGGGGATGTCTCCGCGAAGAACAGGACAGGCACCGATTCCGGCACATGACCCAAAACGAATGTCACCACCCGTGCATAGGGAACAGCCGGTCAGGGAAGGCACGTGAATCCCATCTCGGAGAAGTGGCGGTCAAAAGCGAAGACCGAATCCAGTCCCAGTCGTCGCATCAGATCGAAACTGGAGCAATCGACCAGAGAGAGACCACGCCGGCCGGCTGCTAGCAACGCACTGACCGCCGCCGAATGGAGCTGGGGATCAATCCAATGTACCTGCACGACGGGTATAAGCACGTCGTTGAACTGCCGGACGGCTTGAATCCCCAGGCGATGCTGTATGAGAGCTATGGTCTCCAACAAGACATAGTTCGACGAAGCGAAACTAATGTCCTCTGCCAGCCACCTGGACCAGGCCAATCCGGCACGGTGGTGATTGCTGTCATCTGTGTCCAGCAACGCGTACCAGCCCGAGGTGTCTACGAAGATGACCATTCGCCATAGGCCTCTGCCAGGTATTCATCGTGGCGCTCAGAGACATCCGAAACACCGGAGCCAAAACGGCCAACGATAGCCAGCGTTCTTTGCCGACGCTCCTCCACAGAGACCGGGCTGGTTGACGACAGCCAGAGATCCACTGCCCGCCGCATCAGCTCCGCCATCGAGACCTTCTCCCTTGCAGCCATGTCCTTCAGCCGGCGGGATTGCTCTTCGGTCAGCTGTATTTGAGTCCGGATCATGGTCTTCTCCAACGTACTTGTGACATCACTAACGCTGCTATGATAACACCGGGCCTGGCAGGAGTCAATACCCTGCTTGAGCTAGGACCTTCTGGTATACATCTTCGACCCCTTGTGTCATCCGCTCCACCGAGAAGTGTCGTTCCACCCGCTCCCGCCCCGCCTGGCCCATCGACTGGCACAGGTCAGGGTCCTCCAGGAGTCCAGCCATGGCTCCGGCAAGCGCCAATGGATCCTCAGGCGGAACGACAATGCCAGTCGTGCCATCTTGTACGATCCAGGAACTGCCAGTCCCCAGCTCGGTGGTGATACATGGCAAACCAGAAGCCATAGCTTCCAGAAGCACGATACCGTAGGCTTCGGCTCGGGAATTCGAGGGCAAAACAAAAATGTCAGCCTTCTGATACCATCTCGGCAGATCTGCGTCGTCCACATCTCCCGCGAAGCAGACCTGGTCGGATAGACCCAATTCATGTGCCAAGGCTTCCCACACCCCCCGCATCGGACCATCGCCTACGACCAGCAATTGAGTCTCGGGCGTCGACGCCATCGCCTGTAATAGCATGTCAAGCCCCTTGTAGTATCGCAGACGCCCCACAAACAAGACTGTAGGTTTATCCAAAGGTGTTCTGGGGGATGGCACAAACCGTTGCGCATCGACGCCGATGGGCACCGCCACGCATTTGTGTCTGACAGGCTGCAGCCATGTAGAAGTATCAATGTAGGGTTGGCTGTCAACAATAATCCTGTCGACTGCCTCCAGAACACGGCGCAAAACGGGTGCATACAGGCGTAGCCAGCCGCGCTGACGAACTACATCAGAATGATACGTTATGACAGTCGCCCGTCCGCGTCCCCAAAACCAATTGGTCATCTCACCCAAGGGGTATGGGGAGTGAATGTGAACCACGTCCGCCTTCATCCGTCGCAAAGCCAAAGGTTGGACCAGGCTGAGCGGCAGAGAGGCAACCGTGGCCAACCGGCCCGCTTTGATGATGCGCACGCCGTTCAGCGTCTCCACCTGCGTGCGCCGACCAGGGCCACACACCAGGACGACGACCTGATGCCTGGCCGCCACCTGGGCTTCTGCCAGCACCTTGATATGGTTCTCGATGCCGCCCAGTACTGGGTGGTAGTCTTTGTATAGATGCAGAATGTTCATATCCGTACCGATCCTGGTCCTCGAGAGCGCGTCATCAGCATTGTCAACACCGCAGCCACCATGGCAACAGAACGGTCCTGACTAGCGACGAACGCCACATAGTGG
>JAUVRU010000033.1 GCA_030597485.1 Anaerolineae bacterium | reverse complement strand
TCGAATATCACCTCACGACCCTGGTGTTTGATGTAGTCCACACTTTCCCCGATCATGGCCAGGTTCTCGTCCAGGCTGGTCTCCACCACCTGGGTGACATGTAGCTCCGAGCTCTTGCCGACCAGGGTGACCACCGGCGTTTCCGCCTCCAGCTGCGCTCGAATGTTGGCATCTTCCTGGGGGTGGGAGCCCTTGCTGCGCGTCACGCCGAACGCGGCCAGCCTGGCCTGTGTCAGCCCCAGAGATCGTGCCTTGCGGAAGAACTCCGCGTCCTTTGGGTTGGAACCGGGCCATCCTCCCTCAATGTAGTGGATGCCAAATTCATCGAGTCTTCGGGCAATCTTGAGTTTGTCCGCCAGGGAGAGAGAGATCCCCTCGCGCTGCGTGCCGTCGCGCAGGGTCGTATCGTACAGACGGATCTCGCTCATCTCGGGTTCATCCAGGCGCTACCGCAGAAGTAGGTCCATTCGATGTCGTGATGTTGGGGATGCATCACTGCTCGCTCCGCCTGCTCATCAATGACATGGCGTTGCCAGGTAGCGCTGTCTGGGGCCAGGGGTGCTTGATGTCGCATGGACTGATGCGCTGCCCTCTCACCGGCACGGCGCAGGTGGCCGTGGGAGGCAGGCTGCTTGGTGTGACAGGATCTCATCGCTTTCCTCCTCTGCTGTGGGCTATCCGTTTCTGCTACGACAGGCCTGTGTCACTCATGTTGGCACAGAGGGCGCGCCCGGTGCGCCTGTTCATAGGCCGTTATCCGGGATTCCTGTGTCAGCAGGTAACCCAGTTGATCGATCCCCTCGAGCAAACAGGTCTTGCTGAACGTGTCGATGGGAAAACTCACCCGCCGCCCGTCTGGCAGAGTCAGTGTCTGGGTGGCCAGATCGATGGTCAGGACAGTGTCAGGAGCTTCCTCGACCAGGCTGAACAACTGAAGGTGGGTCTGCCCGTCGACAACCACCGGAAGCAGCCCATTCTTGAGCGCGTTGTTGCGGAAGATGTCGGCGAAGGAAGTACTGACGATGGCCCGAAATCCGAAGTCCACCAGCGCCCAGGGGGCGTGCTCGCGGCTGGAACCACAACCGAAGTTGTCTCCGGCCAGGAGGATACGTGCCTCCGACGCCTTCGGCTGATTGAGAGGGAAGTCGGGCCTGGGGGAGCCATTGGAGTCATAGCGCCAATCCGCGAACAGGCTACCACCCAGACCAGTCTTGCTGATCGTCTTGAGAAAACGGGCCGGGATGATTTGGTCGGTGTCGACGTTCTCGGCTGGGATGGTGATGATGCCGCTGGTCATTGTTCTGAAAGGCTCCATAAGTTTTCCCTCTGTGTCTGTCTACTGCAAGGTACGAACGTCTGTCACCACGCCGGTGATGGCGCTGGCGGCGGCAGTGAGCGGGCTGGCAAGGAAGGTACGCCCGCCAGGGCCCTGTCGCCCTTCGAAATTGCGGTTGCTGGTGCTGACTGCGTACTGCCCCGGCTCCAGCTGATCGCCGTTCATGGCGATGCACATACTGCATCCGGCCTGGCGCCATTCGGCACCGGCCTTCTGGAAGATACGATGCAATCCCTCTGATTCGGCCTGTTGCTTGATCTGTTCCGAGCCAGGCACAACCAGTACCCGGACGCCGTCCTTCACCCGGCGTCCCTTCATCAGCCCGGCTGCCTGCCGCAGGTCAGAGATGCGGGAGTTGGTACAGCTGCCGATGAAGACCACGTCAATCGGCTGGCCCAGAAGGGGCTGGCCCGGCATGAGGTCCATATACTCCAACGCCTTGCGTGCTGCCAGACGCTGACTGACGTCAGGCAGAGCGTCGGGGTCGGGGATAGGGGCAGTGATGGGGATGCCCATTCCCGGATTGGTGCCGTAGGTGATCATAGGCTCCAGCCGGTCGACGTCCATCGTCACCTGGCGGTCATAGATGGCTGCCTGGTTCGTGGGCAACTGGCGCCACCGTTTCACAGCGGTCTCCCATTCAGTCCCTTGAGGCGCGTAGGGTCGACCGGCCAGATACTGGAAGGTGGTGTCATCAGGAGCGATGATCCCGGCGCGAGCGCCGCCCTCTATGCTCATGTTGCACACTGTCATCCGCTCTTCCATTGAGAGGGCGCGGATGGTGGGGCCGGTGTATTCAAAGACGTATCCAGTGCCACCTCCTGTCCCAATCTGGGCAATCAGGGCCAGGATCAGGTCCTTGGCTGACACACCCGGTCCCTGTCTTCCGTCCACTCGCACCTGGCATGTTTGGGGCTGGCGCTGGAGCAGGCACTGGGTGGCCAGCACGTGTTCTACCTCAGTGGTGCCGATGCCGAAGGCGAGGGTGCCGAAAGCGCCGTGAGTGGAGGTGTGGCTGTCGCCGCATACAATCGTCATGCCGGGCTGCGTCAATCCCGGTTCGGGCCCAATGACGTGCACGATGCCTCGGGTGGGGCCCTGCATGCTGTGCAAGGGAATCTCGAAGTCACGGCAATTTGCTTCCAGCTGGGCGATCTGGCGAGCGGCTATCTCGTCGGTGGTGGGCACGTCCGGCGGAGTGGTGGGGATGCTGTGATCCATCGTGGCCATCGTCTGCAAGGGACGACGTGCTTTCAGCCCCCGGTCACGCAGCCCTTGAAATGCCTGTGGCGAGGTAACCTCGTGCACCAGGTGCAGGTCAATGTAGAGCACTGTCGGGACATCCGGCTCCGCCATAACGATGTGGGCATCCCAGATCTTGTTGAAGATGGTGCGGGGTTGATTACTCATCGAGTCTCCTACCCGTCAGGGGTCAGGGATCGGTGCCCGGCGTCCGCGCTTGACTGCCCGGTCGATCTTCTTGTTTTTCCTTCCCGGCTTGCCAACATCCTGTTCAGAGCGTTCACGTAAGCCCGGGCGCTGGCCACGATGATATCGGGGAAGGCCCCACGCCCACTGAAGGTGCGTATCAGCGCCTGACCAGTCGGAGGGTTGATGGCCTGCAGGCTGTCGTTGTCGTGGGGTTGGATGCGAATGGTCACTTCACCGACTGAATCCATGCCCTCAGTGATGGCGTTGATGCTGAACTCGCTGAGCGTGTTGGGTACCTGCACGATGCGGTTGATGGCCTGGTACAGGGCATCCACAGGACCGTAGCCCAGCGCCGCGTCCTTGTAGACCTGGTCGTCAGGACCGGTGAGGCTGACGCTGGCGGTGGGCATAGTGTGGTCGCCGCAGGAAACATGGATGTGATTGAGGTGCCAGGTTTCGGGCGGCTGGTAAATCTCGTCGGCGATGATGGCCTCGATGTCGGCGTCGGCCACCACCTTTTTCTTGTCGGCCCAGCTCTTGAAACGCTCGAAAGCCAGGTTGATCTCATCGTCGTTGAGATCGTCGTAGCCCATCTCATGAAGGCGAACCCGAAAAGCATGCCGGCCGGAGTGTTTTCCCAGCACCAGCTTGGAGGACGACAACCCTACTGTCTCGGGGCGCATGATCTCGTAGGTCAGGTTGCTCTTGAGCATTCCGTCCTGATGGATGCCTGCCGCGTGGGCGAAGGCATTGGCGCCCACGATGGCTTTGTTGGGTTGGACGACCAAGCCGGTGTAGGCACTGACCATGCGGCTGGTGCGGGTGATCTGGGTGGTGTCTACGTTGGTGGCCAGGTTGAAAAGCTGGGGACGGGTGTGGATGGCCATCACCAGCTCTTCCAGCGAAGTGTTGCCCGCTCGTTCGCCGATGCCATTCACGGTCACTTCGGCCTGCCGCGCGCCGGCGGTGATTCCGGTCAGCGCGTTGGCCGTGGCCAATCCCAGGTCGTTGTGGCAGTGGACTGACCAGACAACCTGGTCGCTGCCAGGCGTGTGCTCAATCAGGTAGCCGATCAGCTGGCCGAACTCTCCAGGTGTCGTGTAGCCGACGGTGTCCGGGATATTGAGGGTGGTGGCACCGGCTTTGATGGCTTCGCTCAATACCATCGTCAGGAACTCTGGGTCCGAGCGACCGGCGTCCTCGGGCGAGAACTCCACGTCGTCACACAGATTGCGGGCATAGCTGACCGCCTCAACGACCTTCTGGATGCATTGCTCCCGGTCCATCTTGAGCTTGTGCTCCAGATGGATGTCGCTGGTAGCCAGGAAGGTATGGATGCGATGACGTGGCGCCTCTCTGATCGCTTCGAAAGCGCGGTCGATGTCTTTCCGGTTGGCGCGAGCCAGGCCGGCGACAACCATGGGCTGACCAGTCTGGCGTCCTTCTGTCAGTGGGCCAACTTCGGTGGCGATGAGCCGCACGGCCTCGAAGTCGCCAGTCGAGGCAACGGGGAACCCGGCTTCACAGATGTCCACCCCAAGTCGCGAAAGCTGACGGGCAATCTCCAATTTTTCGTGCACATCGAGCGTGGCGCCTGGTGACTGTTCGCCATCTCGCAGGGTGGTGTCAAAAACCAGCACAGTATCTTGCGGCTCTGTGTTTTGCACGGGGTCAACCTCCTTAAGTCGTCCCTTTGGGATTGAGCCACGGCATCATCTTGCGCAGTGGCTTGCCCACCTGTTCAATCAGGCTGGTCTGAGACTTCTCGCGCTGTTCGTTGAACCAGCGCCGTCCGGTGGCGTTCTCGTCGATCCACTCTTCGGCGTAGGCGCCTGACTGGATGTCGGCCAGTATCTTCTTCATGGTGGCCCGAGACTCATCGGTGATGATCTTGGGACCCCCTGTGTAGTCACCGTGTTCAGCCGTATCGCTGATGCTATAGCGCATGTAGCTCAACCCGCCCTGATACATCAGGTCCACGATCAGCTTCAGCTCGTGCAGGCATTCGAAATAGGCAATCTCTGGCTGGTAACCCGCTTCCACCAGTGTGTTGAACCCGCTCTCTACCAGAGCACTGACGCCGCCGCACAGCACCACCTGCTCGCCAAACAGGTCGGTTTCTGTCTCTTCGGTAAAAGTGGTCTCGATGACACCGGCTCGGGTGCCGCCAATTCCCATGGCGTAGGCCAGGGCAAACTGCTTGGCCTGGCCACTGGCGTCCTGCTGAGCCGCCAGCAGGCAAGGGGTGCCAATTCCCTCCACAAACAGCTCGCGCACCCGATGACCGGGGCCTTTGGGCGCGATCATGCTGACGTCCACGGAGGGAGGGGGGATGATCTGGCTGTATCGTATGTTGAAACCGTGGCTAAACATCAGGGTCTTGCCGGGGGTTAAATGAGGTTCGATCTCACTCTTATAGACGGCTGGCTGTTTGGTGTCAGGGACCAACAGCATGATGACGTCCGCTTCCTGGCAGGCGCTGGCGACGGACAAGACCCTCAGTCCCTCCGCCTCAGCCCTGGCCCGTGACGCGCTTTCTGGATACAGTCCTACCCGGACGTCAGCTCCAGAATCTCGCAGGTTCAGGGCGTGAGCGTGTCCCTGACTTCCGTAGCCGATGACAGCGATTTTCTTACTCTTCAATAGGTTGAGATCAGCGTCCTGGTCGTAGTAGATGTTGGCCACGTTTTCTTCTCCTTTTGTGGAAACGGTCGATAGGGTAAATTGATCTTCGGTGGCGTCAGGTGCCTTGCCCCTTGCGCAACCCTGGTCTCGGACACGCCATTATGGCCTTCGACTGGGGTGAATCCATTGCCGCGTACCATGGCCACGCTGCCCGTGCGTACCATCTCACGGATGCCGAAGTTTCGCAGCAAATTGGTCAGAGACTCGATGCGGTCCGTTGGGCCACCGATTTGGATGATCAGCGAGTCGACCTCCACATCGACAATGCTGGCCCGGTAGATGTCCACCAACTGAATAATCTCTGACCGGTCGGCGCCGGTGGCGTTGACCTTGATCAGCGCCAGTTCGCGCTCCACGCTGGGCATATGGGTGACGTCCTGCACGGCGGTGACGTTGATGAGCTTGAAGAGCTGCGCCTGAACCTGTTGTATCTGGCGTTCATCTCCTTCTACCACAAACGTCATGCGGCTTATGCCAGGCGCCTCGCTGTGCCCCACGGTCAGGCTTTCGATATTGAAGTTGCGCCGGCGAAAGAGGCTGGCGACACGGTTGAGCACCCCGGGTTTGTCTTCCATCCAGGCGACGATGGTGTGTTTCATGGCATTCCCCTCTCTATCCTTCTTCTTCCAGCGGCTCGACTGGGACTGGGCGGCGAATCATGTCAGCGTTGCTCTTGCCAGGGGCAACCATTGGGTACACGTCGGCAAAGGGATCCACCTGAAACTCGATCAGGAAAGGGCCTTCGTGGGCCTGGGCCTGCCGTATGGCTCCCTCCACTTCTTCTTTGTGTCTCACTGCCAGTCCCGGCATCCCGTACGCGTCGGCGAGCTTGACGAAGTCAGGGTTGAAGAGCGGCGTGCCTGAGTATCTCTTGTTGTAGAAGATGGTCTGCCACTGGCGGACCATTCCCAGATGTCTGTTGTTGATGAGGGCGATCTTAATGGGCAGTTCCTCCTTGACTACTGTGGACAGTTCAGCCATCGTCATCTGGAAACCGCCATCGCCGGCCACCAGCCAGACAGGTTCCTCGGGGCGTCCCACCTGGACACCAATGGCGGCCGGCAGGCCAAAGCCCATCGTTCCCAGGCCGCCCGAGGTGAACAGACTGCGCCGCTTGGTGTGCAGGAAGTACTGAGCCTCCCACATCTGATGTTGTCCCACATCGGTGACGACTATGCAGTTGCCCTCGTCGGTCAGATGCCAGAGCTGGCGGATGATGAAGGGGGGCACCAATTCCTCGGTTTCCTGTGCCAGCACGTCGCGGAAGTCCGTGTCGGTCCTCCACTCAGCAATCTGGCCCAGCCAGGCGGGGTGTTCATTGGGTTCCACCAACGGAAGCAGAGCGCGAAGCGTCAGTAGTGCATCACCGATGAGAGGGATATCAGTTGCCAGGTTCTTTCCTACTTCAGCGGGGTCCAAGTCAATGTGAATGATCTGGGCTTTGGAGGCGAAGGTGCCAAAGACGCCGGTGAGCCGGTCATCCAGGCGAGCGCCAATCACCACCAGGACATCGCTCTCCATCATGGCATTGTTGGTGTAGGCTTCGCCGTGCATGCCGCCCATACCGATGGAGAGGGGATCGGTCTGGGGGATAGCACCAACGCCCAGCAGGGTGGTGATGACCGGTATGTTGGCCTTCTCTGCCAGCTGGCACAATTCAGCCTCCGCCTGGGCAATCAGGACGCCCTGACCAGCCACTATCACGGGCTGTCCCGCGTTGTTGATGAGATTAGCGGCCTGACCAATCGCATCAGGGTCGGCAGCGATGAGGACTGGATGGTAACCTGGAAGGTCCAGGTCTGCGCTGTCTGGAATCTTGAATTCGATCTCGGCCTGCTGCACGTCCTTGCAGATGTCCACCAAGACCGGCCCGGGTCGGCCCGTGTGGGCGATGTAGAAGGCTTCCCTGAGCACGTGTGGCAACTCGTGGATGTCGGTGACCAGGTAGTTGTGCTTGGTGATCGGCATGGTCACACCATGCACGTCTGCCTCTTGAAACCCGTCTCGGCCCAGCAGGGTAGTGGGCACCTGGCCGGTGATGGCTACCACGGGGGACGAGTCCATGTGAGCATTTGCCAAGCCGGTAGTCAGGTTGGTGGCACCGGGTCCGGAGGTTGCCAGACACACTCCGACCCTTCCTGTGGCCCGGGCATACCCATCTGCCATGTGCGAGGCTCCCTGCTCGTGGGTGGCCAGCACGTGGCGAAGGGCATATTCGTGTTTTGCCAACGCATCGTAGATGGGCAACGTGGCTCCTCCGGGAATGCCGAAAACCACCTCGACGCCCTCGGCCAGCAGGCTTTCCCACACAATCTGAGCGCCGTTCTTCCTCTCACTCATACTATTCTCCTCCTGATCAGGATGGCGTGTGAGGGCAGGTGTTCACCTAGAAAAAAGGCATAGACGCCCTGCCCTGTTCGAATTGGCGGGCGTCTATGCCCCATCAGCGTCGTGCTGACAATACCATGGCATCGCAGAACCGAAAAAGGCCTCCCGTATGTGGGAGGCCCTCTGCGACTATCCTGAATGACTCAGTCTGACCTGAGTCCCCCCAACAAAGCGTGGCTCCCAACAAGGAGCACGCTAATGCCAACAAGGAGAACCACAACCAGACTGACCAAGAACATGAACTGTCTTCCTTTGCTTGACCGGCAGTGTTGCCGTTGTTGACGAAATAGTATCACAGAACACGTGATTTGTCAACCCTTCGCAGCCATTCACGCAGGTGCAGGGAGGGCCGGCGTCAACGGCAGGGCGTCGGATTGTGTCAAGGCGGGCGGGATGTAGTCTGTCAATTTGGCTGCTGGTGTTCGTTGTGCCCCTGCGTTGAATCTTGCGAGGATTCGCGCTATAATGTGACCGTCCTGATCGGGAGGCCATTGCCAATGTGGCGTGCCATGTGGCATTCGATGAACGTCCAGCAGGTGGGATATCGGCTGTCGTGGGTGGCCATGCTCAGCCGTCTGGTGTCGTTGGTCTATGCGCTGGGTGTGCTTTTCTTCTATCCGCACCCTGTCATCGCTGCCCGGACTGCCATACTGCTGCAGCTGTGGGCAGTGACGGCTGTCTACACGTTGGCGCTGGTTATCATTCTACTTCTGCCAGTCAATCACTGGCTGAGGTCTGCGCCCTTCCTGATCCTTGACACGGTGGTGGTGTTAGCCATCGTGAATGTTGCCGGAGGCGGATATCGCAACATCTTTTCCCTCTACTCGCTCGCCCCTTCGGTAACGGCAGCGCTTTCCCTGCCCAGCGCCGAACGGCCATTCAGCCGGGCGCTGCTGCTGTTTGGTGTGGTGGTGACGTCTACTGTTGGATTCGCGTCGTCTCTATATCTGGACGGCTACACGTTGCCGGTGATCATTGAGTACCGGCAGGTGGATGAGGTGGTGCTGCGCAGCGCCAGCTATTGGGTCACGGGAGGATTGCTGGCGGCGCTGGCAGCCATGATGATTGCCTGGCAGCGCAGTCGCGATCGGGCCAATGCCCTGCGGGAGCAGGCTGCGGTGGAAGAGGAGCGGCGTCGCATTGCGACCGATATTCACGATGGCGTGTTGAGCCAGCTGTCGGCGCTGAGCCGACGCGCCGAGTATGCCAGCCTGCTTCTGGCCGAAGACCCGGGCGCAGCCAGTGAAGAACTGCAGCGCGTGGGCACCCTGGCCGGCGAGGTTCACGAAGGCATTCGATGGATTGTGCGGGCCCTGCGCCAGGACCCGGCTCAGCTCACCCTCAGCGGTGAGCTGAGCCGCATAGTGGAGCGCTTTTGCAGAAACACCGGCATGAGTGTCGAGTTGAGTTTGTCGACGGCCGAGTTGGACGTGCCAGTGGACACGATACGCCATCTGGGCTACATGGTCACCGAAGCGCTGACCAATGTATGGAAACACGCCGACACTGACCAGGCAGCGGTCAGCGTGCGTCGTCGCGGAGAGCAGGATGTGGTAGTGGAGGTGGTGGACAGAGGCCGAGGCTTCGACCGTGATCAGCTGGACGTTGTCCCGGCCGGACTCGGGTTGCGGAACATGCAGGAACGGGCAGAGGAGATTGGTGCCGAGATAGATGTTCGGTCTTCGGCGGGTGATGGCACCCAGGTTAGCATCTGTGTGCCACTGCTGACGTGACAGGGGGACCCATGGCTCAGATTCGAGTTCTCATCGCTGATGACGTGGCTCTTCATCGGGAGCTGCTGGGCAAGCTGCTGGATCGGCAACCCGACATTGGTGTGGTTGGCGAGGCCGCCTCGCCGAATGAGGCGGTGGCGGCTACTGGCTCGTTGGCTCCAGATGTGGTGTTGATGGATCTCCGGATGCCCCGCCACGATCCCCAGGGTGGTATCCAGGCCGTGAGGCAGATCGTGGCTCGATATCCTGACGTCAAGGTGTTGGTTCTGACCGAGTCAGACGACGACGCTGACGTGAGGGCGGCCGCTCTGGCCGGGTCTATAGGCTACATCGTGAAGAGCGCGAAGGCTGCTGAGATCGCTGAAGCGGTGCGGGCGGCCTATGCCGGGAAGGGGTGGCTGGATCCGAGTGTGACTGCCTATGTGCTGCACGACTACCGCCGGGCGTCGCGAGAATCAGCCTCAGGCCCCAGATTGACCCAGACTGAGATGCGGGTGTTACGTCTGATCGCCGCCGGAAAAACCACCGGCGACATTGCCGATCACCTGTTCATTGCAGAAAAGACGGTGAAAAACCACCTGGCAAACATCTATCACAAACTGGGGGTCAGGAATCGGAGTCACGCTGTCAGTGAGGGGTACCGGCAGGGTCTGCTGAAGTAGGCCCATCCCCTATTGGGGCCCAAAAGACCCATGTGAGAGATAGGTCTTTTTCTCGTTGTTGTGGCCTCTCCTGCCTATGGACGCAGGTCGGAGGACGTAGTACAATAGGGGGTAGAGGTGGAGAAGGAGTCAAGGAGCCCCATATGGATTTTCGCCAGATTTCGGTCAGTGTTATACTGCTGCTGGCGCTGGGGGCGTGTACGCCCGGCGGCCGGTCGGAGGAAGGCACCCATCTCAAGATGGGCCTGTTGCCGATTCAAGACACGCTTCCATTCTACGTGGCTGAGCAGCAGGGGTACTTCGAGGATGAGGGCATCTCCGTCGAACTGGTGCCGGTGAAAGGTGCCCAGGAACGTGATGCCTTGATGCAGGCCGGGGAGATTGACGGCATGCTGACCGACCTGATCGCGGTTGGCCTGTTCAATCGAGATGAGGTTCAGGTCAAGGTGGTGGCTACCTCACTGCGAGCGACGCTGGAGACGCCGGTGTTTCGGGTGTTGGCAGCACCTGGCAGCGACATAGCATCGGCTCAGGATCTGATTGGCGTGCCGGTGGCCATCAGTCAGAACACAATCATCGAGTACATCACTGATCGGTTGCTTGAAGCAGAGGGATTGTCTTCCGATCAGGTCAAGGTCACTGAGATAAGCGCTATCCCGGTTCGTTTTGAGCAATTGATGGCCGGTCAGATTGAGGCGGCCACGCTCCCTGACCCGTTGGCACAAGGTGCATTGGCAGCCGGGGCTTCGCTGGTGGTTGATGATAGTGAGTACGCACGCTATTCACAGACGGTTCTCTGTTTTGCTCAGTCGGCTGTGGAAGCAAAGTCCGGCACGATCGAGAAGTTCCTGAAGGCCTGGAACCGGGCTGTGCAGGACTTGAATGACAATCCCCAGGAGTTTGCTGACCTGCTGATTGACAAAGGACGGGTGCCGGAGAGCATCCGAGGCTCCTATCAAATGCCCAGATTCCCGGTGGGAGAAGTACCCACGGAGGCTGAGTGGCAAGACGTGGTTGATTGGCTGTTGGACAAGGGTTTGATCGAGCATC
>JAUVRU010000420.1 GCA_030597485.1 Anaerolineae bacterium | reverse complement strand
TTGACGATCAGGAAGGCGCTCAGGAAGAGCGACAGCAAGCCGAGGATACCCATAAGCGCCAACACAGCCTGCAGAATATCGTCAAGCGGCACCGAGCCAGGCTCTGCCGTCTTGCTCATGGGGATCGTGAAGCCGCCCTTTTCCACCTTGGTCTTGACCTGATTCACCACCTGTCGGGCGAACTCCTTGTCACTCCCATTCTTGGCAACGACGTGCAATTCGTTGAAACCGTAGGGCTCCCCGAGCCATTCCAGCGTCTCGAACGAAATATAGCCGTATGCCCAGTTGTCGAACTGAGAGGGGAGCTGGACCAAGTCGTGGACGGTTCCGGCGATGCGGAGTTGACGCCGCTTCACATCGGGCGTCTCGATCACCACTACATCGCCGACCTCAGCGCTGATAACCTCCAGTGCAGAGCGTTCGATCAGTATTTCGCGCTCCGGTGGCGGCCAGGCACCACTCTGGGGCCATACCTTGTTGGCCCGCATGCCATCATAGTCGTCAATGGCGAAGACGGTGATGTCACCCCACCCATCCGGGCCGACCCGGATGCGCGCGTCGACGGCTCGCCTGGCATCCACCTCTTCCACATCCTCCATGGCGCGCACCGACCGGACGAAGTCTTCGTCAAACACCTCCAGAGTGCGAACCGTACCACTGGACGGGTTGACCGCAGCGTAGCCCTTCGTGATCTCCGTTGACAGGATCGATCGTGCGCTGACGATGGTGCCGACAGCGAAAAGCCCAACCGCAATTGACAGCACAACGAGGCCGGTGCGCGTCTTGTATCCCACCAGGTCGTTTAGCACTTTGTGCCAGCGTGAGCCAATCATGAGTTACCTTCCTTCGTCAACAATCGCGCCGTCGGCCAGCGTGATCGCGCGTGTGGCCCCTCTGGCGATGTCTTCGTCGTGAGTCACGATCAAGACCGTTTTGCCCTCACTCGTCAGATCCTTGAAAACAGCCAGCATCGCTTCGGTCGTCACTGAGTCGAGGCTGCCGGTAGGCTCGTCGGCCACCACGATGGGGGGATCGTTGGCCATAGCCCGGGCGATGGCGACACGCTGCTGCTGGCCACCTGAGACAGCCGAGGGCAGCTTGCGGGCGTGTTCCGCGATTTCCATTTTCTCCAACAATCGCATGGCCCGCTCGCGTCGCTGTCGTAGCGAGTACGTGCCGGCAAAGTCCATCGGCAGCATCACGTTTTGAAGCACTGTCAGAGTGGGTAGTAGTTCGAAAGACTGGAAAACAACGCCCACGTTCCGACCACGCCACCCAGCTGCTTTTTCCGCGCCCAACCGGTGCACCGGCATCCCAGTCACCCATATCTCACCTGACGTGGCTCGATCAAGACCCGCGACCATGTTGACCAGTGTGGTCTTGCCGGCACCTGATTTGCCGGTGACGACCAGGAACTCACCTGCCCTGACTTCAAGGTCAATGCCCTTGAGCGCTACAACGGCACCGGCTGAACCCTCGTACTTCTTTATCACCTGGTGTAGGGCAATAATCGACTTGCCATTAGGTGGACTTTGTCCATTCGAGGAGTTTGCATCCCCAGATGCAAATGTGGCCATGAGATACGGCATCTGGGGATGCCTTGCTCCACAAGATATCGTGGCATTGGTGAAATGGACAAAGTCCAGATTAGAGTTGTCGCAGCCATGTGGCCTCAAATCCATGTTCGTTTCCTCTCACACACGGGCCAGCAGCCAACCGCTCGCCGTGTGCCTATCTGATTGCCTGCCTGAGGTTGCCCTCTCGTTGACAACTTCACCATCGGCAATGACAACCGTGCGTTGGGCCCGCTCCGCCAGCTCCGGGTCGTGGGTGACCATCAGGATTGTCTTGCCGCCATCCACCAGGCTCTCGAAGAGACGGATGACTGCTCCGGCAGTCTTCCAGTCCAGGTTGCCCGTGGGCTCATCGGCAGCCAGGATAGGCGGGTCGTTGGCCAGAGCCCGGGCAATGGCAATGCTCTGCTGCTCGCCACCCGAGAGGGCCGAGGGCAGCCTATGGGCACGGTCAGCCATCCCTACCTGCTCCAACAGGTACATTGCCCGCTCTGGGCGTTCGCCAGCTGGATAGCCCTGGCAATAGTCCATCGGTAGCATCACGTTCTCCACCGCTGTCAACGTCGGCAGCATCTGGAAGAACTGGAAAATGACACCAATGGTGCGCCCCCGCCACACGGCAATCTGCTCCTCAGTGAGCGCGTGGACCCCAGTACCGTCCACGATCACCTCTCCAGCCGAAGGCCGGTCAATGCCGGTGATCATGTTGATCAGCGTGGACTTGCCGCTGCCAGACTTGCCGATGATGGCCACAAACTGGCCGGCACCCACCTGCAAGCTCACGCCCTTGAGCGCCGTGAAAGTGCCGGCTGCGCCCTCATATGTCTTTACGACCTGTCTGGGGTCGCCGAGGTGCCCGTTGCCGTGTGCACTGTATCTGTCTGGCTTGCCGCAGTCGCCTGGTTTCAGAGCGATGTCAGGCATACTCACCTCCAACCAGACTCGCGTGTGAGTCTGCTTTCTTCTGAGTGTGCCCTTAGCATAGCAGATGATCGGGTGCAGTGTCATGTATCGCGGGATGTATCCTGGGGGTTGATTCTGCGAAGAACGTGGGGTGGCACGCCGTGTGCCGAAAGGTGTATTCGAGGAACTGACTCCAGAGAGTATCGCTGCTCCTCTGCGCGATACCTCCTCGGAAGTTGAAAGCTCGCGGGGAGATGTTTCGAACTCTGTCGATGGATTCGGCCAAGATGCCGACTTGACTTGGGGAATCTGGCCTATCCGAAGAGAGTTGCGGTTACACTTGGCCGGAGCCTAGAGCAAGTCCAGTTCCTGGGCCCTGGCTGCTGCCTGAACCCGGCTGTGCACGTCCAGCTTGGCGTAGATGTTGCTGATGTGTCTCTTGGCCGTTCCCACTGTGATCGTCAGCTGGCCGGCGATCTCGCGGTTCGACAGGCCGGCGGCAACCAGTCGCAGCACCTCAATCTCGCGCTCGCTGAGAGGCTCGATCAAAGCCGGGGGATGGCGGGTGGGCTGCGGCTGGCAGGGGACAACATACCGGAATTCGGGGCTTTCAGATCCCAGTGCCGAAAGAAGCCCGCTCACGTAGGACCCCGGGGAAGCGGCCGATGAACGGTGACGGCTGAATGCGGACAGCAGTTCTGTCATCGGCTCACCTTCGTCCACAAAGATGCGAACATAACACTCTGGTTCAGCCAACGACAGGGCCCGCTCGATGGTGTCCAGGGCCATGGGAGTGTCACCCTGTCCCTGAAAAGCCAGTGCCTGAAGCGCCAGGATTTCGATGACAAACCCCATCAACCCGGCCGCCTCT
>JAUVRU010000336.1 GCA_030597485.1 Anaerolineae bacterium | reverse complement strand
TCCTGTTGAACCTTGGCGTAAATCTTCTGACGTTTGGTATGGTCGGCTACAGTCTCCCCATCCTTTCTTGGCTCATCCACGCGCTCGTTGCTTGAACACATGAAGTTGCCGCGCCCTGCAAATCAGACGCCATCGCTACCCAAAGGGGACGGTGTGTGGTACAATGCGCCGTCCGCCCAAACAAGGGCGAAAAGCCACTCGCACAGGTACGCGGTATGGGACACCTATGTTCTTTGACGAGGCAAGAATCCACGTCCAGGCAGGCAAGGGCGGCGACGGCGCTGTCGCCTTTCGGAGAGAGAAACACGTTCCCCGAGGAGGACCAGCTGGCGGAGACGGCGGAGACGGCGGCAATGTTATCCTGGAAGTTGACCCTCAACTCAATACCCTGGTCCACTTCCAGAACCAGTCCCACTTCAAGGCGGGCCGGGGCGCACACGGCCGGGGCAAGGACCAGACAGGAGCTCGCGGAGAAGACATAATCATCCCGGTACCTCCCGGCACGGTGGTTCGAGACGCCAAGACTGGCAGCGTGCTAGCTGATCTGACAGAAGCTGGGAGCCGCGTCATCGTTGCCCACTGCGGGCAGGGGGGGCGAGGCAATGCACGCTTCACCTCCTCAACACGCCAGACACCCCGCCTGGCCGAGCGAGGCCTCTCAGGCGAAGGCAGGTGGCTCAGTCTAGAGGTCAAGCTGCTGGCCGATGTGGGATTGATCGGTATGCCCAACGCTGGGAAGAGCACTCTGCTCTCCACCGTGAGCGCCGCCCGGCCCAAGATCGCCGACTACCCCTTCACCACCCTGCAGCCCAACCTGGGCGTGGTAATCATAGACACCGAATACGACTTCGTGCTGGCCGACCTGCCCGGCCTGATCGAGGGAGCCCACGCCGGTGCTGGGCTGGGTCATCAGTTCCTGCGCCACATTGAGCGAACACGCCTGCTCATCCACATGCTCGACGGAAGTGACGACAATCCATTGTCCAGGTTCAACCGGATCAATGAAGAGCTGCGTCTCTTCAACACAGGTCTGGCTGACCGGCCGCAGGTGGTGGCATTCAATAAGATGGATCTGCCCCAGGCACGTGACCACTGGCCATCCGTTCAGGAAGCCATACAGTCGCAGGATGTGCCCATCTATCCCATTTCGGCCGCAACCGGCGAGGGGGTGCGGGTGTTAATGCGTCAGGTGGGTCAAATGGTGCGCAGTCTGCCACAACCCAGACCCACCGCTGCCGAGGTTCCGGTTTTCCGTTTGGAAGACACCCCCACCTTCACCGTTGAGCGGGAGGGAGATGGATGGCGGGTGCGCGGACAACATGTGGAACAGCTGGCCGCCCGTACTATGTGGCAGTACCACGACGCTGTGGAACGGGTTCAACGACAAATGGAAGCTATGGGTCTGTTGGAATCCCTGCGCGAAGCTGGCGTTCAGCCTGGCGATACCGTTCGCATTGGCGACAAAGAACTGGAATGGATGTGGTAGGAATATGGACTGGTGATGCGGCTCAGAACACTCGAACTACAAGGTTATAAATCCTTCGCCACCAAGACGGTCTTTCAATTCGACGAGGGCATCACCGCCATCGTGGGGCCAAACGGCAGCGGCAAGAGCAACGTGTCCGACGCGGTGCGCTGGGTGCTGGGTGAGCAAAGCTACTCTACCCTGCGCGGCAAGAAGACAGAAGATATGATCTTCTCCGGCTCGGACGGTCGAGCGCGCCTGGGAATGGCATACGCCACGTTGGTCTTTGACAACAGCGATGGCTGGCTGCCGGTGGACTTCTCCGAGGTGACCATCACCCGGCGAGCTTATCGGGATGGACAGAACGAATACCTGCTCAATGGCAGCCGCGTGCGATTGAGAGACATCAACGAATTGCTGGCAGCCAGCGGCCTAAGCCGACACACCTACACCCACATTGGTCAGGGGCTGGTGGATGCCGCCCTGTCGCTGCGCGCGGACGAACGCCGGGCCCTGTTTGAAGAGGCTGCCGGGATCGCTCTACACAACAGCAAGCGGTCCGATGCCCTGAACAAACTGGACGCCACCCAGACCAACTTGCTGCGCCTCCACGACATTGTGAGTGAGATCGAGCCACGCCTGCGCTATCTGAGCCGACAGGCAGAACGGGCCGAGAAGCATCGTATCATCTCTTCCCATCTGGAGAGCCTGCTACGCACCTGGTACGGCTATCGCTGGAGCCAGGGACAGAAGCACCTCCGCCAAGTTCGTGAGCGCAACGACCAAAGCCAGCAAGGCCTTGATGCCCAGATCGAACGACTGGAATCCGTAGACCACCAAATCATTGAGATGCGCGCCCGGCGAAGTGAATTGCGAATGCAGCTGGGTGAGTGGCATGGGCAAGGCAGCAGCCTGCACGACGAAGCCGAAGCCATACAGCGCGATCTGGCCGTCGGTGAAGAGCGCGCCCGACTGCTGACCGCCCAGCGCGAAGAGCTGCTGGGCGAGGCCGAGAGCCTTCGTACCGATCTCCAGGCAGCCCAATCTCTGGTGGATGAAAGCCAGGCCCTTCTCACACAACTGGAGCCGGAGCTGGCAGCTGCTCGCTACCGGGTTGAAGTGCTAAACACTCAACTGAAGGCCCATCAAGAAGAACGCCGTACGGCTCTGACTAAGCAGGCTCAGGCGGAGGAACAAGTCCGCACACTGGCTGACAGCATCGCCGGGAATCGAGCACGCCTGGCCCAACTGGCCGAGCGACAAGAGCAGCTGGAATCGGAAATCGCTGAGTGTCGCGACGCCATGACCGCTCACCACCAGGCCCAGGCAACAGCCGCAGAGCATCTGGCCGAGAAGAACCGCGCCCTGCAGCAAGTGACAGCCGATCTGGCTGCAACCGAAACTGAACGAGTTGCACATCTGTCCGCTCAACAAGAACTGGAAAAAGAGGCCACCCAACTTGGCGACAGAGTCAATACCCACCGCCAGCAGCTGGAGGCCCTGAACGCACGGCACGACCTGTTGTCAAGAATGCAGCGCGACTTGGTGGGCTACCACGAAGGAACGCGCTCTGTCCTCAAGGCTGCCAGGAAATCGTCACAGCTGAGCGGAATCGTAGGCACAGTCAACCAGCTGTTGGAGTTTCCGCCTGACCTGGAGACAGCCGTCGAGACAGCCTTGGGCAATCGTATGCAGGACATTGTGGTTGAAACGTGGGCAGATGCAGAAGCCGCCATCGCCCATTTGAAGAAGACGCACGGGGGGCGAGCCACCTTTCTTCCTCTGGACACCATTCACCCCCCCAGTCGCCTGGAGCTGCCCTCTACCAGCAAGGTGTTGGGCATCGGCTCAGACCTGGTGACCTGCGAAAAGCGTCTGATCCCTGTGGCCCGCCTGCTGTTGGGCCGCACAGTGATCGCCGAGGACCTTCCTGCTGCCCGCCGAGCGCTGCGGGCTGCCCAGGGCGGATTCCAGGTTGTCACCCGCGCCGGTGACCTGGTGCGCGCCGGGGGCAGCATCAGTGGCGGCAGCACTGGCCGCGGCAAAGTGGGCGGCGGCCTGCTGGCCCGACAGCGGGAACTGCAAGCCCTTCCTTCCATGCTCGCTGAGAAGGAAGCCGCCTTGCAGGCACTTGAGGCACAGATTGCCGAGAATAAGCGCGACCAGGAGGAACACCAATCAGCGCTGGATGAAATGGCTCGCCGTCACCAGATGCTGCGAGCAAATCGGACGACATGCGAACAAGAACAAGCAGCACTGACCCGCGACGTGGAACGCGCCGAGCAGGCCGCTCAGTGGCAACAGGGGCTTCTGGATCGCACCCAGACCCAGCGCGCCGAACTCGACCAGAATCGGCAGCAACTGATGGCAGAGATGGAGCAACTCGGGACAGAACAGACC
>JAUVRU010000368.1 GCA_030597485.1 Anaerolineae bacterium | reverse complement strand
GATCCACTGAACGGATCGCCCGCCATCTGCTCCACACCAGCGGTGTCCATGTGCACATCCACCGCTGCCCAACGATCCGAGCGCCCCCGCCAAATGCCGTACACGTTCGGTCGGCCGGGCAACACCTCCTCGGTGTGCACCTCGCCGCCGAATTCTCGAAACCAGCCAGCGACGGCTGCCGCCAGCTGCCCCTCGCCGGGGGTGCCGGCTCGGGGGCCAGCCTGTGCCGGTGACACGCTGGGGATCTGCACCAGCCGGCTCAACCATCCGGCCAGCACGTTTCCATCAATCATTTCCATCCTCCGTTGGAGCTACCGCTGCCCTTGCGAAGGTTTGCAGCCTTCGCAAGAGTATCGTCTGACTCGTCTGAAAAAGGCACCTGCGCACCGCCGAGACCGCCAACAACGCAAAGAAAACCTTATGAAATCTCTGCGGACTCTGCGTGCTCTGCGGTGAATCTCTCCATTATTCAGTGGAGTCATTGTCTGGGTCTATTGAATTGACGGCGGGCAGCCAAGTCTGTCAATGATGGCGCAGGCAGCCTCGATGTGCCGCCGTCCGTTCTTCAGGCTGAAGTTCAAGTGTCCCGCCAACAGAGCGTCGAATTTGAAGTCCGCCAGCCGCTGGATGGAGGCAATGGTGTCGGGCACGTTACAGTCATACGTGTTCTGCAGGATTATCTTGCCCCCAAAGAAGATGGCATCTCCGCTTATCAGGTAGCGCCGGTCCGCACCAGTGACCAGGTAGCAGGTGTGATCGTGGCTGTGCCCCGGCGTGGGAATCGTCTCCACCGTGAAGGGGCCAATCTCCACCACGTCGCCCGCTTCCAGCACCCGGTCCACCGGGCACGGACGGTACACGTAGTTCTTGGGGTACATCCCGCTGGCCTTGGCTGCCGGCAGGCTGACCGCTTCCTCGTCGCCGGTGCTCAGTATGCTGGCAGTGAAGGCCGAGGCATAGACCGTGGGGCTGACCCGCTCACGCAGATGAGCAGCGCCGCCGCCGTGGTCCGAGTGAGCGTGGGTCACGAACAGGTGATCGATCTGATCCGGATCCAGGCCATCCTGCTGGCAGACGGCCAGAATCTGGTCGGTGCCCATCCCGGTGCCGGCGTCAAAGACGATATAGGTATCGCCGACGTCAAACAGGTAGACGTTGCAATCGAAAGGGTCAGTCAGGTCAAAACCATTCTTGCCGCTGCCGATGACATAGAGATTGGGCTCAACGCGCATTCTTCACCTCCGCAGATGGTCCGTATGGGTGCAGCCAGAAGGTTCTTTCACCGCAGCCTGGCCCCTGGCCCGCGTGGCGGAGCCACCTGTGCCTGCGCCACCGGTGCAGGCAGGACGGGCTGCCGGAAGGCCAGGGAGAAAACCCATGAAACCTCATTGGATCTCAGTAGACTCCGCGTACTCAGCGGTACACTGGATCATTCATCATTCATCATTCATCGTTCATCAGCGGACTCCCCGTGCTCAGCGGCACATTCCCTGCTTCTTCGGTGGGGTCGAGTGACGGCTTCACGCCTGCCGGGATGACATTGCCAGCTTCTGATAGAGCCGGTTCTGCAGCCAGACCCAGCGGCGGTAGGTCTCGCCAGCCTGAGCACCGGCGATGTCACGGGCATCGGCAGCAGCGCGTCCCAGCGCTTGCGCCTCGTCCGGCACGTCCAGCAGCGCCAGGTAGCGTTCGGCCGCCTCGGCTCCGCCCAGCAACGGGCCCAAATCGTCGGCCACGAACCGTTCCCAGGTCAGGTCGGCGTCGTATCCGAACCGGGCGAAAGCCAGATAATTGATCTCGTTGACGGTGCTGAAGGCGCTCACCTCAGCAAAGATGGTAGCGCCCTGCATGCCGGTAGTGTGAAGCAGCTGCATCATATCGGCAAAACGCCGGGCCACCAACTCATAGCGCTCGTGATTCCACTGGGTGCCCATATGGGTGCGCACCACATTGGTCGGGCGCGGCAGACGGGACACGTGCTCCCGCGTCAGATGCTCTTTCACCTGGGGCCAGTAGGAGCGGTTGATGCAAAACTGGTAGATGGCATCCTCGGGCAGGTCCGCCAGCGATGCCAGCGCGTCCAGGTTGAGGATGTTGTCCCAATATGCCTCACTCACCAGCCAGAGATGGTCACGGCCCCGCCGGGCCGCCGCAAACAGACGGGGGTAGAGCAAGGCCATATCCCGGTGAGACCAGGTGTCGTCATCGCTGCGGCGGGAAGCGCAGTCGGCACAGTTGCAGACGCCGTAATCGCCGGTCTCAAAGTTGATGCCGCCGATTTCGAACGTCTCGGCCAGCCACTGGATCGCCTCCTCGTGATAGCGGGCGTTCTCCGGCCGGGACGGGCAGGCAGCATCGGTGTAGTGGGTCTCGGGAAACCACAGTCGAGGGAAATCCGGAATGTGAAACGCCACCGGCTTGTCGAAGATGGCGCGCAGTTCCGGATGTTGGCGCAGCCAATTGGTCAGGTTGTAGCGGTGATCCCCCTCCCAATAGATGCCGCCGTAGGCGTTGATGCCCACCCCGGGCAGGACCCGCACGCCGCGCTCGTTAGCGTAGCGACACAACTCCTGAGCCGCCTCAATGCCACCGTGGTTGTCGCGCAGGAAACCGTAGATGGTAACCCCGCCAATGCGGTGTAGGCTCATGAAGTCTATCAGCCGCTGGTAGTCTTCCAGGAAGCCACCGGAGGGCTTGGAGTAGTAATTGAGCGCGCCGATCTCCTGCAATCCCACCTGCTCCAGATACAAGTTAGTGCTGTGATCCCAGGACCAGAGCAGGCGGTATGGCAGCGCCGGCGACTGGCGCAGGTCCAGAACCGGCAGCTGCAACCCGTCGTCCCCGGCCACCAGGTGGCGGGTGCCCAACTCGTTCACAGCGTGGATCAGGCCGGGGATGCCCCCACCGGCTGCCAACAATGCCGGACGCCCGTGCAGATGGCTGGTGCGCAGCAGGAAGGCATCTTCCCCCAGGGTATTGATCTCGTCGCTGCTGGCCATCTCTGGCGGCACGCCCTGGCCCGAGTCGGCCAGCAGCACCAGCAGGTCGGTGGGCTCGGCCGGTTGCGTCGACATCACCGTGGCCCGCTCGGCCGGCTCCACTACCTGCAGCTCACGGTGGGGGAGATAATGCCGCAGTTGCCGCAAGGCATGCCGGTGCCGATCCGGCTGGGCAGCTACCACCACCCGGGTCCGACGTGGCAGAATCGCAGCGATGGAACCATCTTCAGTGAGGGGGCACATACGTTTTTTCTCCGCTCAGGGTAACATTGGGACAGATGATCCTACGACCAAGCGCCCGGGCCGGCTGGGCTGCAACGTTCTTCACCGCCGCCCGTCCTGGCTGCATCTGGCGCCCTGACGTGGACGCCAGGACAGGCAGGCACCCTGGTCCGCGTGGCGGAGCCAGCCCGTCCTGGCCGGCGGGCCAGGGGACGGGCAGGTGGCTCGCGCCAGCGGGCCAGGGAGACCGCTGAGTACGCAGAGAGAATCCGATAAACTCCTTCAAGACACTTGCTTGTGGTGGGTCGAAGGCTTTGGCTATTCTCTCTTTGATCACCAGCACGATTGGGAGACATCCCTCATGCTTCCATTCTACAGCATG
>JAUVRU010000322.1 GCA_030597485.1 Anaerolineae bacterium | reverse complement strand
TTGCATATGTCAGACATCAGACAAATAGGGCTGACCAACAGTGAAGAGCCGCTGCAATCTGGACAGCCCCCTGCCCGGGCGCAACGAGGCCAGAACTTGTGACACTCCCTGATTCCGAAACCGCCTCCCCAGCGAGCACCAAGCTCAAACTGGATCACCGCCCTCTCTACATTCGTGCGGTAGAGGTACTGAGGGAATTGCTGGAAAACGGCACCTACCCACCTGGCAGCCAGCTTCCGCCCGAGCCGGACCTGGCCCAGCAGCTAGGCATCTCCCGCTCCACCTTGCGCGAGGCGATGCGCACCTTTGAGGAACGCGGCCGGATCACCCGCCGCCGGGGGATAGGCACCTTCGTCAGCCAGCCGCCCCCCCTGGTCATCGACAGTGGGCTGGAGACGCTGGAAAGCATCGACTCCCTGGTACGCCGACGTGGTATCACAATTGATACCAGGGACTTGCGGATTGAATCGCAACCGGCCAGCCAGGAGGTGGCTCACCTCCTTCAGGTCGACCAGGGATCTCCCGTGACAGTGGTCACCCGGACCAAAGTAGCAGCCAGCCAGCCAGTGGCACACATGGTTGATGCGCTGCCTGACACTATCGTCACTCCCCAGGCCATGAGGGAGGGCTTTCGAGGCTCCGTCCTAGACTACCTGCTGGAGCGCAGCGATCTGGACGTTTCCCACGCCCGCGCCAACATCATTCCCTTGTCCGCTGACAAGGACCTGTCAGCGCGGCTGAGCCTGGAGCCGGGCGCTGTCTTGCTATTATTGGAGGAAACGTCGTACAGCGCTGCCGGCCAGGTCGTCTGCTGCTCCCGCAATTACTTCGTGCCCGAGTTCTTCAAGTTTCACCTGGTGCGGCGCGTGGACACGCGACCGTGACCGGCAAGGTAGAAACGGGCCCGGTATCGCACCTAGACCCTTCAATTCTGCATTTTCACAAGGAGAAGACACCAAATGAGAACTGACAGTTTCAAGGGTAAGGATTTCATCACCCTCCTGGACTGGACCAGGGAGGAAGTCGAGACCATCCTGGACGTGGCCACAGACCTCAAGCGTCGCTACGCCACCGGTGAGTATCACGACCACCTGCTGCGAGCCAAGACCCTGTTTATGCTCTTCTATAACCAGAGTCTGCGCACCCGCAACAGTTTCGAGGCCGGCATGACCCAGCTGGGCGGCCACGCTCACTTCCTGGATCCCAGCAAGATCTACACACCGGCGCTGGAGGGCAAGGAAGTAGCTTATGCCACCGAGCGTGTCTCGGACGTGGCCCGAGTGCTCAGCCGCATGGGTGATGCCCTCGCCATCCGCTGCTATGGCGATCCGGTGGACTGGGTGTACGGAGGCGCCAACGAGCTGATGCACGAGTTCGCTCGCTGGTCCGACATCCCCCTCCTGAACATGGAAGACGACAAATATCATCCCTTCCAGGCGCTGGCCGACGTCCTGACAGCCCGGGAGCGATTCGGCGGGTTCAAGGGCGTCAAGTTCGTGATGAGTTGGGCCTACTCACCCAGCATTCACAAGCCGCGGGCCGTGCCCCAGAGCGCGATCATTGCCGCCTCGCTGATGGGCTGCGACACCGTGCTGGCACAGCCACCCGAGTTCGATCTCGACCCTGAGGTCATTGCCGCCTGCGAGGCCAACGCGGCCATGAACGATGCATCCTTCACCATCACCCACGACTTCGAGTCGGCCTTCGAAGACGCCCACGTCGTTTATCCCAAGGCCTGGGCACCCAAGGTCTTCTTCAAACCGCCCGTGGGGGAGGATGACGAGGAGCAGGCCAAGGAGATCAATGACCGGTACCAGAGCTGGAAGATGACTTTTGAGCTGATGGAGACTGCCCACCACGAGGCCATCTATATGCACTGCCTGCCCGCCGACCGGGGCTACGAGGTCAACAACGATGTCATGGACAACACCGACGTGATGCGCGGATGGCGATCGGCCATATTCGAGGAGGCAGAGAACCGTTTGCATGTGCAGAAGGCGGTCATGACATTGGTGATGGGAGGGAGATACTAGCGCAATGAGCCTCTACGGACGTGATTTGATCACCACCCAAGAATGGGAGAAATGGGAATTGGAGGAAGCGCTCGACCTGGCGGCTGCCATGAAACGGGAGCGCTTCTCCGACCGCTGGACGGACCTATTGGCGCACAGGACCTTCATCATGTTCTTCTACAACCCATCCATCCGCACCCGAATCTCCTTCGAAGCGGCCATGACTGAGATGGGAGGGCATTCCCAGTTTCTGACGCCGTCGGCCGGACGGTTCAAAACCAGCAAGACAGCTGGCGAGACCATAGAAGATGCAGCCAGGGTGATGGCCCGCTTCGCCACCGGCATCGGCATCCGCATCCTGGAGGACAAGGTGCCCTACTACGGTGCCGGCACCGAGCTGCTGCGCGAGTATGCCCACTGGGCCAACGTGCCCATCCTCAACATGGCCGACGACCGCTTCCATCCCTTCCAGGGTCTGGCCGACATCATGGGGTGGGCCGAATGGTACGGTGAGGGACCCGGTCGTCCCCACTATCGTGCGCTGCAAGGCAAGAAGTTCGTGCTGACCTGGGCCCAGGGTGCGCTGGCCCGCAGCTGGTGCAGCGTGCAGGAAGCGCTTCTCATCGCCAGTCGTTTCGGCATGAACGTCACCGTGGCCCGCCCCGACGGCTACGACCTGGATCCCGAGGTCATCCATTGGACCCAAAAAAACTGCGAGGAAAACGGCACCGACTTCGAGGTGACCGATGACCCATCGGCGAGCCTGGACGGGGCTCACATCGTCTACGCCCGCAACTGGATGAGCCCGCACGGCTACCAGGACGGAGAGTTCAAGAAGCAACGGGAAATCGAGAAGGCTATGAAGATCGAGGGCTGGACCCTGGACGCGACCAAGATGGCTCGCACCGACAATGCCATCTTCACCCACCCGATGCCGGTCGACCGGGGCAATGAGGTGACCGACGAGGTGGCCGGCGGTCCCCGCTCCGCCATCTACGACATCGCCGAGAACCGCCTGCATGTGCAGAAGGCCGTTATGGCCCTGACAATGGGTGATCTGTAGACCATTTCAGCCAGGTGTCATTATTGACTCGACTGAAAAAAGGAGAGACTTACCGCACACCTGCCCCCACCCGCACTCACCTGCACTTGCGCTGGGCGCAAGCGCGGTGCAAGTGTGCGCTGCCGCGCAGCGGCGGTGCCAGGCGGAGCATGCAGCCCGTCCTGACCGGCGGGCCAGGAAGTCCGCAGAGATTTCATAAGGTTTTCTCCCTGGCCTTCCGCCAGCCCGTCCTGGCTCCGCCACGCGGGCCAGGGGACAGGCTGCGTTCTTGGCGGTCAGAAGGTACTTTTTTCAGACGCGTCATTATTGAGCCACCAACGAGGAGAGAGCGATGACAGAGAAAAAACGCAAGGTCGCGGTTGTTGCCATCGGGGGCAACTCCCTGATCAAAGACAAGGCTCACAGAACGGTGGAAGACCAATATGTGGCCGCCGGCGAGACAACCTATCACATCGCCAAGATGATCCAGGCTGGCTGGGAGGTGGCCATCGGCCACGGCAACGGCCCCCAGGTAGGGTTCATCTTGCGCCGCTCCGAACTGGCCGCCCACGAGTTGCACGAAGTGCCGCTGGACGTGTGTGGTGCCGACACCCAGGGAGCCATCGGCTACGCCCTGCAGCAGAACCTGTACAACCACTTCCGCGAAATGGGCATCAACAAAGCGGTAGCCACGGTGGTCACCCAGGTGGAGGTCAGCCGTGATGACCCGGCGTGGCGAAGCCCCAGCAAACCCATCGGCTCCTTCATGGACGAGCCCGACGCAAAGCGTCGCCAGGAGCAGGAGGGTTGGAACGTCGTCGAGGATGCCGGCCGCGGCTGGCGGCGGGTGGTGCCATCCCCTTTGCCCACCCGGGTCGTGGAGCTGGACGCGGTGAAACAGCTGATTGACGCCGGTATGGTGGCC
>JAUVRU010000198.1 GCA_030597485.1 Anaerolineae bacterium | reverse complement strand
GCGCTTCAGTGGCTGGCGGCAATCGCCGTTGCCCATTCCGGTCAGAAGATAGTCGTTGATGTCGAGACCGGCGTGTTCGGTCACAGGGTAAGTATGCTCGATTTCGACCCGGCAGACCTGGATTACTTCCGCCAGGTGGGACAGATGGTCGAATTCACGGAAGAGCCGAGCGTCGTGGAGACCGCGCTGGCCCTTTCGGGTTCATCTGCTCAGTCAAAGATACAGTCTTACCCGGGAGATCTCGACTTCTTTGAGAGAGTGAACATCAAGGCATCCACGCGTCAGGAGGCCTGCGCCATACTGTCCAGGATCATGCAAGACAAGGCTCTATCCACCCCTGAAGGAGAAACATATCGCCTGATTGAGGTGAAGTTCGGATCATATTCGTACGACATCGTCAAGGAGGGGCGCTCGATCAAATCGGGAGCACCGATTGCCTGGATGCCGGACGAGCTGGGCGCCGGTCAGATAGAAGCATCTCGTCCGGATGGCACTCTGGCCACGATCACCTGGGATGAGGCAGCTGACGATCCAGGCTGGTGTAAATTGGATTGGGTCGTTGCCGACCCCGTGCGGGATCAGGTGGCGAACGCCAGCAACATGCTGGACGTGACCTGGGAAGCGCCTGACGGCTCGGTCACCCCCCTTGATGGTTATCTCGACCCGTACTTCCAGGAAGTCTATCTGGAGGCGGAATCAATCCCCATCTTCTCTCAACTGGTGCGCCATGTGTCGGAGAATGCCTTGGATGACTACGTCGCCCAGCTGGAAGAAGAAGTCAGGAAGTACGTTACCAAAGACATCAACTACGGCAAGGCAGCCAAACGGATGTACAACATATTTCGACTGACCGGACGCTACCAGGATGCCGCGTTTCTGCGCGAGTTGTTCGATGAGCCCACGACAATGCTCTATCAGGTCTGGACACTCATCCGCACTATTGACGAAGCCTGTGAGACAGGCTCCACCGTCTCGCTAAGAGCTGTCCTGGCGCAGACAGATCAACTGATCCTGGCAGTCATTGAGGTCTTGGAGGTAGACGAGGAGAGCGAGATCGTTCGCCACCTGTTGCAGCTGCGCGATAGCGTGGCTTCAGGTGGGGAGCGGCCCACGCGGTGCGACAGAGTGGAAGCCGCCAGAGCTGAGGTCATGAACATCGTCAACAACTTCTTCCACGAGAAACTCACTGCCATCCCCTCGATCAAGTCCTATATGGACATCTTCCAGGCACCGGCGTCTGCCGACCAGTGACTGGAGGGGGGATCACGGGAGGCATCCCCGTCTGGTTTCGGGTGACAGACCGTCTTCAACCTGGTAATCCAGACATTCGCAGAGCATCACAATTACACATACAGGCGTGAAAGGAGCAAGAAATGCCAAGCATCAAGGGCCCGGCAATTCTCCTCGCACAGTTCATGAGGGACGAGGAGCCGTACAACAACATCAGCAGCATCGGAAAATGGGTTGCCAGTCTGGGGTACAAAGGTGTCCAGATCCCGACCTGGGATCCGCGCATCATCGACCTCGACAAAGCAGCGGAGTCCAAAACCTATTGTGATGCGTATCGGGGCCAGCTCAAAGCAATGGGGCTTGAGCCGAGCGAGTTGGGTGGCTTCCTGGCCGGTCAGGTACTGGCGGTGCATCCTGCCTACGAGGTTATGTTCGAACCGTTCCATCCCGCGGGCCTGACCGGGGATGCCCGCACTGAATGGGCCGCCGGCGAGTTGAAGAAGTGCATTCATGCTTCGGTCAACATGGGCACCAACGTTATCCCGGTGCTGTCCGGCGGCTTCGCGTGGCATATGGTCTATCCCTGGCCACAGAGACCGGAAGGAATCATAGAGGAGGCGTTCAAAGAGCTGGCCAGACGGTGGCGGCCTCTTCTAGACCTGGCCCACGACAATGGGGTAGTGTTCACCTACGAGCTGCACCCGGGATCAGACGTCTATGACGGCGCCACCTACGAGATGTTCCTGGATCACACAGACAACCACCCCGCTGCTTGTCTGAACTACGACCCTAGCCATTTCGTCCTGCAACAGCTTGATTACCTCGAGTTCATCCGCATATACGGTGAACGCATCAGGGGATTCCACGTCAAGGACGCCGAGTTTCGCCCCACCGGGCGAATGGGCGTGTATGGTGGATACCAATCGTGGGGAGAGAGGCCCGGTCGATTCCGGTCACTCGGAGATGGCCAGGTTGACTTCACGCGTGTGTTCACGCTGCTCACCGAGGCCGGATACACCGGCTGGGCAGTCCTGGAATGGGAATGTGCAGTCAAGAGCTCGGAGCAGGGAGCGGCTGAAGGGGCGCCGTTTATCGCCAGGCATATCATCCAGGCCACTGAGGTGGCATTTGATGACTTCGCCGGCGGCGACACGGACCTGGCACGCAACAGAGTGATACTGGGCCTGGATTAGCTGGTCTCAGGCGTATTCACCTCAACCGCACAGGAGGGTAAACAGCTATGGAACCTTGGAAACGTAAACTGAGAATGGGTATGGTTGGCGGGGGCCAGGGTGCGTTCATCGGCGGTGTGCACCGTATCGCAGCCACCCTCGACCAACAGGCAGAGCTCGTAGCTGGCTGCTTCTCGCGAGATCCCGAGAACACAAAACTCACCGGGGAACAGCTCTATCTTGATCCTGCTCGCTGCTACGACAGTTACCAAGAAATGGCAGCTGCCGAAGCCAGGCTGCCTGAGGATCAACGGATTGATTTTGTGACCATCGTGACGCCCAACGTCTCCCACTTTCCCATTGCAAAGGCATTCCTGAAAGCTGGCTTCCACGTGGTATGCGACAAGCCGATGACCTATACGCTCGACGAGGCCAAAGGTCTGGTCAAACTGGTCGAGGATACTGGGCTGGTCTTTGTGCTCACTCACAACTACACCGGCTTGCCCTTGGTGAGACACGCCCGCGAGCTGTTCCGTTCCGGCGAGGTGGGAGAGATCCGCAAGGTGATCGTGGAGTACCTCCAGGACTTCCTCATGGTGCCTCAGGAAAAGCTGGGCTGCAAGCAGGCAGCGTGGCGTGTTGATCCCGCCCAGTCGGGTATCGGCGGCACTATGGGCGACGTGGGAACCCACTGTATGAATCTGTTGGAGTTCGTCACCGGTGACCCGGTGGTTGAGCTGTGTGCCGACAAGAGCACATTCCTGCCAGACCGCACGTTGGACGAAGACGTCAACGCCCTTCTACGTCTGAAGGGCGGAGGCAAGGGCGTCCTGTGCATCAGCCAAGCTTGCTGTGGTGAGGAGAATGGACTGACTCTCCGGGTATACGCCACCAAGGGGGCTATCAAATGGGCGCAAGAGAATCCCAACTACCTTGAGCTGTATCGCTTCGGCGAGCCCAGGCAGACATTAGCCCGATCTCAAGGATACCTCTCGGAAGCAGCAGCAGATGCCACCCGCATCCCACCCGGACATCCGGAAGGATACCTGGAAGGGTTCGCCAACATATACGTGGGTGCCATCAGGGCAATCCGACGATACATTGATGGCAAGCCGTTGAAGACCGAGGATTACCAGTTCCCCAGTGTCTACGACGGCCTGCGAGGCATGCAGTTCATCTACAAGGCGGTAGAGTCTTCCGACAAAGGTTCGATATGGGTCAGCATGTAGGAGACCTTCCAGTCGGTGACACAGGCGGCACCAGGAGCACGGACGTCTCGCCCGCCACAGATCACCTGAGATTGGCAGAAAGCCGGGAGGGATGAGGTCAGGATGGTGAAACAGCATCCCAAGTTCGCTCTCGTTACCGGCGCTAGCAAGGGCGTCGGGCGCGGCATTGCTCTTGGACTCGCTGAAGATGGTTGGGATGTGGGCGTCAACTACCTCCGGGACAAGGATGGCGCCGAATCCACCGCATCGCGAATTTGTGCCGTAGGCCAGCGGAGCTGGGTTCTTCAAGCCGATGTGGGCGACAGTGAGCAGGTACGATCCTTGTTTGAGCGGCTCGTCGAGCTGGCCGGAGGGATCGACCTGCTCGTCAACAACGCGGGGGTGCAGACCTGGTCGCCCCTTCTCGATCTGAAGGAATCGGATTGGGACCGCACCATTCGCACCAACCTCAAGGGAACGTTTCTGTGCACACAGCAAGCAGCTCGCTTGATGCGGCACACCGGGGGGCGCATCATCAACATTGGCTCAGGGGCCAACAAGGCACCGCTTCCCAACATCAGTGACTACTGCGCATCGAAAGGGGGCATCCAGACGTTCACGGTTGTCGCCGCAGTTGAACTGGGTCGATACGGCATCACGGTCAACTGCGTCGCGCCTGGTACCACTGAGATCGAAAGGACCCGGCAAGAAGACCCGGATTATGCGGGCGTGTGGGGACCCCTCACCCCCCTCGGTAGAATCGGTCACGTGGAGGACGTGGCCAATGCTGTGGTCTTCCTTGCCGGAGCCAAGGCTGATTTCATAACCGGACAAACGCTGTACGTTGACGGCGGACTGTGGTCGCAGGTTCCCTGGGTCTACGATACATAAGAACTGGTGGGCTCGGCAGGTTTGAGAAGGCAGTGAATCTCTCTCCTTTTTTTCGGCAGGGTCACAAGCTAGCTTTCAGCAAGACTCGCTCGGATGGTGTCGAGACGATGCTGCCGCTCTTGCGCAAACCGCTCAATGCCTTTCAGTAGCCAAGGGGGCGACAGGTGCGCCTCATCTATGACATCCTCGATGGTTCCCCCCGTACCCCAGCGATTGTCCCAGTCCGCGGATAGCGCATACTCTTCTGCCAATGGATTGAACAGCCAGTCGTGCATCAACCAGCGTGCCTGGGTGGTGATGACAGTGGAGTCCACTCGGTCACTGGCTGACAGTACCTGCTGCTGATAGGTCTTTGGCTGCATGGCAAACAGCTGTGGGCTGGCACCGTAGACTATCTTGACGTTCAGCCCGCGTTGGTGGAGCTCTGGCAGTATCTTGAGCAGGTGGGCCATGGAACTGGTGCGCTGCACGATGATCGCGCCGCCGCGCCGCTGACCTGGACGATAGTCGCGCACCACGTATGCTCCCCGGGCCGCCTCAAAGTGTGACGGCATCCCTAACCTAGCCCGATCCGGCACCGCGATCGGGGGACGGGTCAGATGCAGTGCCACGATGGGAGCCTCCTGCCGCAGCGCCGCTCCCAGCAGCACCGGCACCTCGTTGTACTCCCACGGGTGCAGGTTGATGATTTGCCCGGCCGGGAAAAGCTG